>CACYWH010000021.1 GCA_902778125.1 uncultured Erysipelotrichaceae bacterium
ATATTTCTTTTAAATTATATAATAGGAGGTAATTAATGGAGGAAATATTTAAAATATTTAAAATGGGATATTTGGATGCTATTATGGATGCTTTTAAGAGTAAAGAGTATAAATCATTTAAATTAATATTAAATAAGAGTATGAAGGCTAAAATATATGATATAGGGTATATTATTGGTTATACAAATTTACAAGAATATATTAAAAATAATCTTTAAAAAAAATATATAATATAGTATAATTACAATAGGAGAGTAAATATGAAGAAAGATGGTTTTACTTTATTGGAATTATTAGTTGTTATAGCAATAATGGCAGTAGTTGGTGTTGCTTCTGTTGTAATGTTTTCTACTAGTACAGAGGAGTCTGATGAGGATGATTTGATTGCTAAATATAAAGAAATACAATCATCTGCTTTAGTATTTATTGATTTAAATGATTCTTGGTTAACTTCATTTGCTAATAGTGGTGAAATATATGTAAGATTAGGTGAAATGCAAAATGAAAATTATTTATCATCTAGAATTATTAATCCTATTACTGGAGAGGAATTTCCTAGTAGTTATTTGGTAAAAGTATATAAAACTAACTTAGTTTCTGGAAATGATAATACTGAATATGTAGATAGTTGTATTATTTCTAATAGTGGTGGTAATACTATGTGTATATCAAATAGTAAAGGAAATTCATGTGAATGTTGTGATTTACCAATTTCTGAATATAATCCAGCTTGTTAATTTTCTTTTTTTTGGAAATTAATACAAACAATTATTCGTTTTGATATTGAAAAAAATTTTTAAATGATTTATATTATTATTTGTGGTATAATATTGTGAAATTAAGGGTGATATTATGGATAAAATTATTATTAAAAATGCACATGAAAATAATTTGAAAAATATAGATTTAGAACTTCCAAAGAATAAGTTAATTGTTATGACTGGTGTATCTGGAAGTGGTAAATCTAGTTTAGCATTTGATACTATTTATGCAGAGGGACAAAGAAGATATGTAGAGAGTTTAAGTGCATATGCTAGACAATTTCTTGGAAATATGAATAAACCTGAAGTTGATTCTATTGAAGGATTAAGTCCTAGTATTAGTATTGATCAAAAATCTACTAATAAGAACCCTAGAAGTACAGTTGGTACTGTTACTGAGATATATGATTATTTAAGACTTTTATTTGCAAGAATAGGTACACCATATTGTCCTAACCATAATATTCCAGTTAAGGAACAAAGTATTGAAGAGATGACTAATAAAGTACTTGAATATCCAATTGGTACTAAAATTGAGATTTTAGCACCTGTTGTTCATGGAGAAAAGGGTACTCATAAAGATTTATTAGAAGATTTAAGAAAAGATGGATTTGTTAGAGTTAGAGTTGATGGTGAAACTCATGATTTAAGTGAAGATATTGTTTTAGAAAAAAATAAGAAACATAATATAGATATAATTGTAGATAGAATAGTTATAAAAGAAGATAGTCGTTCTAGGATATTTGAAGCAATAGAATTATCTTGTCAAAATGCATCATCTAAAGTTGTAATTAATGTAATAGGTGATAAAGAAATAGTAATGAGTGAAAATTATGCTTGTCCTTTATGTGATTTTAGTATACCTGAGTTGGAACCAAGATTATTTTCATTCAATAGTCCTTATGGAGCTTGCCCAGTTTGTAAAGGACTTGGTGTTAATTTGCATATTGATGAAGATATATTAATACCTGATAAAAACTTATCAATTATGCAAGGAGCAGTTGCTTCGTTTCAAAGTGGTGAAACATTAAATATAGCATTTAAAAAATTGGGATTAGTTGCTAAACACTATAATATAGATTTAAATAAACCTGTTAAGGATTTAACTCGTGAAGAATTAAATATTATATTATATAGGTCACCTGATAAATTAGATTTAACATTAACTACTAGAAGTGGTAGTACTCTTAAAAGCTATGATTATTTTGAAGGTATAATTACTAACTTAGAGAGAAGATACATGGAAACAACAAGTGGTGCGATAAGAGAATGGATTGAAAGATATATGACCGAACTTCCATGTCCTTATTGTCATGAATCTAGACTTAAAGAAGAAGCTTTAAGTGTTAGAGTTGGTGGTAAAAATATATATGAGGTTACTCAACTTAGTATTAGAGATTTAATAGACTTTTTTGATAATTTAAAATTAAATAATGAACAAAAAGAGATATCATTTTTAATTATTAAGGAGATAAAAGAAAGACTTAATTTTTTAAAGAATGTTGGGCTTGAATATTTGACATTATCTAGAAATGCTGCTACATTAAGTGGTGGTGAAGCTCAAAGAATTAGACTTGCTACTCAAATTGGTAGTAGACTTTCTGGAATTCTTTATGTTCTTGATGAACCATCAATTGGATTACATCAAAGAGATAATGAAAAGCTTATTAATTCATTAAAAGAAATGAGAGATTTAGGTAATACATTAATAGTTGTAGAACATGATACAGATACTATGTTAGCAGCGGATTATTTAGTTGATATTGGGCCTAAAGCTGGTAATGAAGGAGGATATCTTGTTAGTCATGGTACTCCAGAAGAAGTTATGAAATGTGAGGAATCTATTACTGGAAGATATTTAAGTGGTAAAGAGAAAATCGAAGTACCTAAGAAAAGAAGAAAAGGTAACGGAAAAGTAATTAAACTAACTGGTTGTAAAGAAAATAATCTTAAGAATATTTCTGTTGATTTTCCTCTTGGTAAATTTATTTGTGTAACTGGTGTGTCTGGAAGTGGTAAATCTACATTAGTAAATGAAATACTTGGTAAAATCCTTTCAAATAAAATCAATAGATCAAAAGATAAACCTGGTAAATATAAAACTATTAAGGGAATTGAAAATGTAGATAAAATAGTTAATATTACACAAGATCCAATTGGAAGAACACCAAGAAGTAATCCAGCAACATATACTGGAGTATTTGACGCTATACGTGATGTTTTTGCCCAAACAAAAGAATCTAAAATAAGAGGTTATGATAAAAGTAGATTTAGTTTTAATGTAAAAGGTGGAAGATGTGAAGCATGTTGGGGAGATGGCGTTAAGAAGATAGAAATGCATTTCTTACCAGATGTGTATGTTCCTTGTGATGTATGTAATGCTACAAGATATAATAAAGAGACATTAAAGGTAAAATTTAAAGGATTAAATATATCAGAAGTATTAAATTTAAGAGTGGATGAAGCGCTTGAAATATTCGAAAATGTACCTAAAGTATACAAAACATTAAAAGTTATGCATGATGTAGGACTTGGTTATGTTCAACTTGGACAAAGTGCAGTTACATTATCCGGTGGTGAAGCATCAAGAGTTAAACTTGCTAAAGAATTACAAAAGAAACCAACGGGAAAGAGTGTATTTATATTAGATGAACCATCAACTGGACTTCATCAAGATGATATAAAGAAATTATTAATAATATTAAATAAAATAGTTGATAATGGAGATACTGTAATAGTAATTGAACATAATTTAGATATTATTAAGCAAGCAGATTATATAATTGATTTAGGACCAGAAGGTGGGGATTTTGGTGGACAAATTGTTGCTAAAGGAACACCTGAAGAGGTATCTAAAGTAACTGGATCATTTACTGGAATGTTCTTAAAAGATTATTTGAAGTAGGAGGTAATTATGAGTAATATTGAAAAAATAGTTGAAAAATTAATTAATTTAGGAGTAGATGCTGGTACAAAAATACTAATAAGTTTAGTAATCTTAATAATTGGTAATAAAATTATTAATCTTATAGTAAAAGGACTTAAAAAAGAACATAAGATGTCTAAAATTGATAAAAGTGTTAAAAGCTTTTTAGTAAGTTTTGTTAATATTGGACTTAAAGTAATCTTATTTGTAACAATTTTAGGTATTATTGGTGTTCCAATGACATCTATTATTACTGTAATAGGAAGTGCTGGAGTTGCTATTGGACTTGCATTACAAGGTGGACTTTCTAATTTGGCTGGTGGAATTATGCTTCTTATTTTTAAACCATTTAAAGTTGGCGATTTTATTGAAGCGGATGGTAAAAGTGGTACAGTTAAATCAATAACATTATTCTATACTACTATTCAAACTATTGAAAATGTAGTTGTTCAAATTCCAAATGGTGGTTTAAGTAATACTTCTATTATTAATTATAGTGCTATGGATAAAAGACAAGTAAACGAAACAATATCTGTTTCATATAATTCTGATATAGAGAAAGTAAAGAAAGTTATCACAAAAACAATTATGGATTTAGATAACTCATTAAAAGAAGAACCAATTTTAGTAAGACTAAAAAAGCACAATTCTTCTTCAATAGATTTTGTTGTAAGATTTTGGATTAATAATGATGTTTATTGGGATACTTACTTTGACTTTATGGAGAAAGTAAAGGTTGCTCTTAATAAAAATAAAATTGAAATTCCATATCCTCAAATGGATGTACATATTACAAAATAGTATTTATTACTATTTTTTCTTGTTTTAAGGTAAATAAAATAGTATAATTAATTATAGTAGTGGAGGATGAATAATGGATAAAATATATAATTTCAAAAAAGAATTATATGATTTGATGTCTAAAGCATTTAGTGAAGATAAAAAAAGTGTTAAAACTAAATTGTTTATTGATTACTATAAAAAAATTCAAAATTCAAATGATTTAGATAGCCTTAATGTTGTTTTTAAGAAACTACAAGCCGAAATTAATTCATTAACTACTGAATATAATAAGGATTTAGAAACATATAATAAAACTAAAGATAAAAATTTATATAATAAATTAGTTCAAATAAAAGATATATATAGTGCTTTAATTGAAATACATCAAACATTTAAAAAACATCTTAGTACAATTGAAAAGGGAAAAAATGGAAAATTAGAATTAGATTATGAATCAAGAAGTTATTTTGCTTTATCCAAAAAAATAATGGAACTCAAGAATGAATGTTTTAAATTAGAATATAATGATTTAAAAGCGCAAGAACTTAGAAAAGTAATATATGATTTATGTATTGAACGTGAGAAAATGGTGAATGGAGTTCTTGGTTATGAAGGAGTTAATCTTTTACATTTAGTTGAATCTAAAGAAGATAGAATATTATCAATTAAAGATGAACATGATGATTGGGTATTACTTTCAGATAATTTTGAAGATATGAAAGAACCAGGTACTTTAACAACACCTGAATATGTAAATTATTTAAGACAAACTTTTAGAGAATTATCTGGTGTTGAATTTGATATAGAAAGTACTATGGAAGGAATAAGAAAGAAAAGGAATTCTAAAATAGTAAGTGTAAATAAATTAAGGGCTGAGGAATATAGAAATATAGTTAGAAAGAATTTTTATAATTTAATTGGTTCTGTAAATAGTCCAGTTATAAGTTCTATTGCTAATGATTTATTAAGCTATCTTGGTATTTATAACATAGAAGGTGGTTATTCATTATTTAAAAAACATTATCCTAATGGTAAAATAGGAAATGAAGCTATATCACAAAATTTATATAAACACGGTGTAGAAAACATAAAGAAAATGATTGATGATATTGTTAAACTTGCTCAAAAAGAAATTAATAAACAGGGTGGAGAAATAACAATTTCTAATCATGTTAAAACTAAAAAAGATGGAATTAAAGAAATAGATATGATGAATATTGATATAATTAATAAAATGTTGTTAAAGAAAAACAATATGAGGAGGTAACTTAGGATGAGTAAAACAAAATTATATAGAATTGATAATGATAAATATAATAATAGAGAGGATCTTTTAAAATTTATAGTAAGTATCTTAGTGTATACAGCAGTATTACTTATTACTAATTATTTATTTAAGTGGAGAGGCATATATATTGATAATACAACTTCTGCTTTAATAGCAGCACTTATATTAAGTTTACTTAATTATACAATTAAGCCATTACTTATTTATTGGACTTTACCTTTAACAATTCTTACTTATGGTATTGCATATCCAATCGTAAATATGATTATACTAAAAATATGTGATGTATTAATGGGATATCACTTCGATGTATATGGATTTTGGTCTTTATTTTGTGTTTCAATATTCATAAGTGCATTAAAAATGTTTTTAGATAATTTAATTACAAAGAAAGTTGGTAAATAATAATGAATCCTGTGGCATTTAAGATAGCTAATTTTGAAATTAGATGGTATAGTATTTTAATAGCAGCGGCGGTATTAATTTCGTATATAATGGTTAATAGTGAATGTAAGAAATTTCAAATTAAAAAAGAATTTGTATTTAATTTAATTTTCTGGACTATTATTTTTGGAATAATAGGAGCTAGATTGTACTATGTATTATTTAATTTAGATTATTATGGTTCTCATTTATCAGAAACAGTAATGATTTGGAAGGGCGGACTTGCAATACATGGTGGTTTATTATTTGGCTTATTCACTATTATATATTATTGTAGAAAATATAATATGAGAGTTGGAAAAATATTAGATATAGTTGTTGTTCCTTTATTACTTGCACAAGCAATTGGACGTTGGGGAAATTTCTTTAATGGTGAAGCGTATGGAACAATTGTTACATATGATACACTTGCTAGTTATAAAATAATTCCACAATTTGTAATAGATAACATGCTTATAGATGGTGCTTATAGACTTCCAATGTTCTATTTTGAATCATTGTGGTGCTTTTTAGGATTTGTAATAGCATTAATATTACGTAGAAGAAAATATATTAAAGAGAAACAAATATTTGGATTTTATTTAATTTGGTATGGTATTGCTAGATTTGTTATTGAAATATTTAGAACAGATAGTTTGATGCTTGGTAACATCAAAATGGCAAGAATAGTAAGTGTAATAATGATAATTGTTGGAATTATAATTGAAATTATTCAATTTCAAAAGCCAAAACTTGAAGAATTATATAATAAGGTAGAAGTAGAAGAATTAAAGTTTTAAGAGAATAATTTATTATTCTCTTTTAATAAGTATTTGACAATATATAAAATATTGATAAAATAAAAATACAAATGGAGGTATTATATGTTAGTTTATGGTAAGAATGTTGCTAATGAAATTATAGATAATAATATTAAAATATATAAAGTTTTTTTAGATAATAATTTTAAAGATGAAGAATTAATGGACAAAATAAATAAATTAAATCTTAAGAAATTTCATATAGATAAAAACAAATTAGATAAAATGTGTAATAATTCTTCTAATCAAGGTATTGCAATGGATATAGAGGAATATAAATATTTAGACATTAAAGATATTGAAAATGATAATTCTGCTAATTTTGTTGTAATGTTAGATTCGCTTGAAGATCCTCATAATTTTGGAGCAATTATTAGAACGTGTGAGTCAGCAAAAGTTGACTATATTATAATACCAAAGCATAGAAGTGTTTCTGTTAATAGTACAGTTTATAAAACATCAGCTGGTGCGATTAATGGAGTAAAGATTTGTGAGGTTACAAATTTAAATAATACAATAAAAAAACTAAAAGATTTAGGATACTGGGTATATGGTGCTGATATGAAGGGAAAAGATTATAGAACTATAGATTTTAGTGGTAAAACATGTCTTATTATAGGAAGTGAAGGTCATGGAATTAAACATATGATTCATGAATCTTGTGATGAGATTGCATCTATACCTATGAGAGGTAAAATAAATTCATTAAATGCTAGTGTTGCTGCTGGAATATTAATATATGAAATTGTTAAATATAAATAGGTGAAATATGGATTATAAGGAATTAAATGATAATGAACTATTATATATGTGTGCTGAAAATAATGAAGAAGCTGTTAATAGTATAATAGATAAATATAAGAATTGTATTTTAACTATATTAAAAGAATATACTAAGAAATATAATATAATTGGTGTAGAAATTGCTGATTTATATCAAGAAGGTCTTGTAGGTCTTTTGCATGCTATACATTCTTTTGATAAAAATAAAAATATATTATTCTATACTTATGCAAATGCATGTATTAGAAAAAATATTATAAATGCTATAAAGAAAACTTTTGAAAAGAAAAATAGGATATTAAATAATTCATATTCATTAGATAAGTTAATTAATGATAGTAATAATTCTATGTATGAAATATTTAAAGATGAAACAAGTGAACCAAATAAGTTATTAATTGATAGAGAAAGTAGTGAAGAATTAATTAATAACTTGAAAAGTGTACTTAGTAAAGGTGAAAAAGCAGTTTTTGAGCTTAAGTTAAAAGGACTTAATAATAGTGAAATAGCTAATCTTCTAGATAAAGATAAAAAACATGTGGAGAACACACTTTTTAGAATTAATAAAAAATATAAAGAACTAGTAAATAAGTAATTTCCTAAATTACTTTTTATATGTTATAATTATTTTGAGGATGGTAATATGTTTGATTATTTAAATGGTAAAGTAACTAAAACAGTAGCAAATTATGTTGTTATAGATTGTGGTGGTGTTGGATATAAAATATTTACACCAAATCCTTATAAATTTAGGGAAGGAGAAATTGAAACAGCATATGTATATAATCATATAAGAGAAGATGAAAATGTTTTATATGGATTTAAAACAGAAGAAGAAAGAGATTTATTTTTAAGGCTTATTGATGTTAAGGGGTTAGGTCCTAAAATGGCTCTACCTATGTTAGCGACAGGATCTATTAATGGAATTATTGACGCAATTGATAGAGAAAATATATTATATCTTAAGAAATTCCCTAAAATAGGAGAAAAAGTAGCTAGACAAATTATATTAGACTTAAAAGGAAAATTGGTTATGGGAAGCGAAAGTCCTGTAGAATCAGATGAACTAGTGCTTGCACTAGAATCTTTAGGATATAAAGCAAATGATATTAAGACTGTTATATCTAAAGTAGATAAATCATTGAATATTGAACAGCAAATTAAGGAAGCCTTAAAATTATTATTGAAGTAAGGAGTTATTATGGTAATAGGAATTGATATGGATGATACAATATGTTCTACAAATGAACGTATTATTATTGAAGCAGATAAGTATGATAAAGAAGTATTAGGTGGAAGTGGTATCAAAAATATAGATGCATATGAGTTTACAGAAATGATGGGATGGCCTAGTGAAATGAAGGGTCAATTTTTTGCAGATAAACTTGAACATATTATGGATAACGCTGAAATAAAGGAAAATGCTAAAGAAGTAATTAATAAATTACATGATGAAGGTAATAAAATAGTATTTATTTCATTTAGAAAAGGTAAATATATTAAAGATCCATATCTTCTAACTAAAAATTGGTTAGATAGAAATGGTGTTCATTATGATAAGATATATGTGGATACTGGAAGTAAAGTGGATGAATGTATTAGTGAAAATGTTAATTTATTTATAGATGATAAGGAAAGCCATTGTGAAGATGTAGCCTCTGCTGGTATAGATGTACTTTTATTTACAAATGCATATAATCATGATGAAAAAAGATTTAGAAGAGTAGATAATTGGAATCAAGTATATGATTATGTAAAGGAGAAAAATAATGGATGAGAGGATAGTTAGTAATCATGAATTAGAAGCAGATACTTTTGAAAAAACTATAAGACCTGATTCATTCGATGAATATATTGGTCAAACTGATGTAAAAGAAAATATTAAAGTGTTTGTAAAAGCTGCTAAATTAAGAGGCACAAATCTAGATCATGTATTATTATATGGACCTCCTGGTTTGGGAAAGACAACATTAGCTCATATTATTGCTAATGAACTTGGAAGTAATATTAAGACAGCTAGCGGTCCTACAATTGAAAAAAGTGGTGATTTAGCTGCAATATTATCTACACTTGAACCTAATGATGTTTTGTTTATTGATGAAATACATAGAATACCTAGATATATAGAAGAAATACTATATAGTGCTATGGAAGATTATAAGTTAGATATTATTATTGGAAGTGAAGGGCAAAGTAGAAATATTAAAATAGATTTACCCCCATGGACATTAGTTGGGGCTACTACAAGAGCAGGTGATTTATCAGCTCCTCTTCGTGATAGATTTGGAATAGTATCTAAATTAGAATTTTATACTAATGATGAATTAAAAGAAATCGTTAAAAGAACTGCTAGAGTACTTGATATGGAAATAGATGATGATGCTGCATATGAAATTGCAATTAGAAGTAGAAAGACACCTAGAATAGCAAATAGATTATTAAAAAGAGTTGGTGATTTTGCTTTAGTTGAAGATAATGGTAAAATTACATTACCTCTTGTTAAAAAGGCTTTAAAACGTTTAAAAATAAATGATTCTGGCCTAGATAGTACTGATGTTGAATATCTAATGAGTATAATTGAAAAATTCAATGGTGGACCAGTTGGAGTTGAATCAATCGCATCATCTATTGGTGAAGAAGTTGGAACTATTGAAGATGTGATTGAACCTTTCTTGTTACAAGAAGGATATGTTAAAAGAACATCTAGAGGAAGAATAGTTACTGAAAAAACATATAAAGAATTTAAAATTAATAATCAGAAAACTTTATTTGATTATGAATAATGCTTAAAAAGCATTATTTTTTTGACTTAAAAACATATTAGTGATATAATATGGAGCACTAAAAGGGGGATAAAATGCTTAGAAACATTAGATTGAAAGATAACAATGTTATAAATATTGATGGATTTCATTATTATGAAACCCCAGGTTTTAGTATGAAAAAATTATGTAAAATGTTATCACTAGATAGCAGTTTTTTAAAAACATATAATGATTGGTATGTTATAGATAACGAGTTATACTTTTTTAAACCATATAGAAAATTTACAGAACTATTTATGCAAGAATTAATTAAAGAGTATGATTTAAGGCATGTTACATATAGATTAGCATATTCTGACGATACACTAGGAGTAATATCAAAGAATTTTAAAGACCCTAATAATAAATATTACGATTATGATACATATTTTATTAGAAATGGAATAGAAGTACCAAGAGATATTGAAAGACTTTCTTCTGCTTTTGATAAATTACTCGATAAAGATAATAAAAAGAAAATTATGGAAGAATTTTTGAAATTAACTGTGTTTGATTGGTTTTCTGGACAAATTGATAGGGGAGATACTAACTTAATTATTGAAAAAAGAGATAATGGGACTTTTCTTGCACCAATATTTGATAATGGATGTAGTTTAGAAATATATAATACTGAATATAATTCATCATTTGAAAATTTGGATTTCTCTCCAAGATATGAGTATTGTAAGGAAGAAGAATATATTTTATATTTACTTACTAAATATAAAACATTAAGAGATTATTTATCAAAATCACTGGATATCGATATTAGAAAGATTCTTAGAAGAACACTTGAAAAATATAAACTGGAATTATCAAAAGAAGATCAGCAAAAAATAATTAGATTCTTTGATTTTAAAAAAGATTTAATTACAAGAAAACTTAATAGATTAAAATAAAAAGAACTATTTCTTATATAGTTCTTTTTTATATTCATTAATTATATCATTCATAATTGATATATAATCTTTATTTTCTTTTCTTTCTTCATCGGTAAGTGTCCATATGTTTGGTATTTCAATTTTAACTAGTGAATTATCAGCAATAAATTTATTTTGATTATCAGTTAATTCATCGCCTTTCATATAATAAACATATTGAATCTTTTTATCAGAAATTAATTTTTTTGCATCTGCATATGCTTTATCTAGTGTTTCATTTTTTGAATCAATTGAAATAACATTAATATTATATTTTGTTAAATATTCAAATAAGCTGTTTGTAACAAGTAATGTATTATAATTTCCGTTCTTTCCAATATTATATAGTTGTACATCAAGTTCTGATATTGCAACATTTAGTTCTTTATATTTTTCTTCTATTTCTTCTTTTCTATATGGGTTACTATTATAATCCATTAAACTAACTTTAATATTACTACAAAGCATTAAATAGTTAGAGGGATCTATCCATACACTTTCTAATTTTTTATTACTACTCATTCCTTTAGTAGCATCAATTAATTTAAGATTTCCATTTAAATTTAATAAGTCTCTTGCTAAAGATGCTTCATTTGCAACACCAGAATAGATAAATATTTCTGATTTTGAATATTTTTGTTTCTTTTTATCAGTAACTACATATGATTTATCAGATGAATTTGGATATACAGATGAAACTTTAACATAATCTCCATATAATGCATTAGCGGCATATTCTATAGGGTACATTGTGGTATATAAGTATTTATCCGTAAATTCATCAGTCCATGAGCATGAAGTTAAAAGTAAACATGTTAATAAAATTATTAATATTTTTTTCATATTATTCTCCTTTATTTTCAACTGGGTCATATCCAAATTTACCAAATGGATGACATCTCAATATTCTATTTATTCCTTTAATTATCCCTTTATAACCATACTTTTCAATACATTCTTTCATATATTCACTACAAGTTGGTGTAAATCTGCACATACTATGAGAATGTAATGGAGTTATTTGATATAAATTAATTAATTTAATTAATATTTTTTTCATATGATTATTATATAATATTCTTAAATAAAAATAAATAGAAATAATCGTTTATATATTTTATTTACAGGTTAAATTTGTTATAATAATAACGTGATTTATATGAAAAATATTTATAAAAATTATGGAATAATAATTAAAGATGAAAAATTATTATTAAAAGCATTAACCCATACTAGTTATGCTAATGAACATAATTGTGAAAGTTATGAAAGATTAGAATATCTAGGTGATGCTGTACTTGAAATAGTGTGTAGTGAATATTTATATTTTAATACTAATGAACCTGAAGGTGAAATGAGTAGACTTAGAAGTTTGTATGTATGTGAAAATGCTTTATATGAATATTCTAAAGAAGTTAATTTAAAAGATTATATTAGATTAGGTAATGGAATAGAAGAAGCAAATAAGACAATTATAGCTGATGTATTTGAAGCTACTGTTGCCGTTATTTATCTAGAACAAGGAATAAGTGCTGTTAAAAGATTGTTTAGAAATTTAATTGTTCCATTTATAAAGAATCATGAGGACTTTTTAATGGATTATAAAAGTTTATTACAAGAAAGCGTTCAAACCGTAAAAAAAAGTGTAACTTATAATTTAATAAGTGAAACAGGACCTGCTCATAAAAGAGAATTTAAAGTTGAGGTTATAATAGATGATTTGGTATATGGAGTGGGTGTTGGCGGTTCCAAAAAAGAGGCAGAACAAAACGCTGCTAAAGAAGCATATATGAAGAGGGCAAAGTAATATGAAAAAAGCATTAATATCAATTTTATTATTTTTTATACTAATTATTAATACTAATGCGTCAAGTTTTAAGTGTGTTTATGCTAATTTTACATTTTCATATGATACTGCAACTGGTAAGTTTAATCAAACAAGCGATAGTTCGTATTTAATATTAGATTCAAATTTAAACTCTGCAAATTTTAAAACAGAAAGTGGATATAAATGTCTCCCAGAAGTATATTATAAGACTTCTATGGGTACGGGAAGAAACACTGTATTTAAAATATCTGCTTTAAAAGATGGCATGGATTATAGTTTTCCATTAAATGAGGCTAAGTCTGAAGTTGTAAATGATCCTGTTACTCCTGATACTCCTCAGGATGAAGTGCTAGATTGTAAATATACTACGAATGAATATCACGCAGTTTTACATTACAATAAAACAAAAAAAGAACTTACAATGGAAAATGGTAGTTGTACTAAATTAAATTCTGATATAAAAGCAGAAGATTTTGAAACTGCAGCAGGAAAATGCCCAAGTGCAAAATTAATTACTACAGCTTATAATAATGAAGTATATTGTAATATTTCCAATGATTATGGTACTGGTACTTCACCGGAAGCTGAACCAGATGCAGATGAAATTGAAACGCATAACACTTCTACAAGTACGTTTGTGGTACCAGCACCAGGAGGAGGAAGCTTTGGAAAAAGTGCAAATTGTTTGGCAATAATGGGTGGATCAGATGGAGCTGCATATAAAATAATAAATGGAGCAGTAAATATAATAAGAATACTTGCTCCAATAGTGGCAATAGTAAATGCTATGATAGTATTGATGCCAGCAATAACAGCAAAAGATGAAACTGGATAGACACGATAAAATTAAGGTGTTATAATTAATACGTTCAAAACAAATGAGGAAGACGTTATATAACCGATTATTATAGAGAGTTGGGCATGGTGAAATCCAATATATAAGTTATATATGAATCACTTCTGATGTTATCTATCGATAAGATGGATATGCTTTATTAGCATTATCAATATTAAGTTAAATAAAAGGATGGTACCGTCATAATGACTCCTTGTACTATCCTTTTTTATTTTAGGAGGAAAAGTTATGAAATTTAAAGAACTTACTAAGGGAAATGTAAAAGATGTAGAAGCAAAAATGGTTGAAAAATGGAAAGAAATGAATATCCTTAAAAAATCTATTGATAATAGAGAAGGTTCTAAGGACTGGGTTTTTTATGATGGACCAATTTATGCTAATGCAAAACCTGGAATTCATCATGTATTTTCTAAAACTATTAAAGATGCATTTTGTAAATATAAAACTATGAAGGGTTATAGAGTACTAAGAAAGATTGGACTTGATACTCATGGTTTACCAATTGAAGTAAATGTAGAAAAGAAACTTGGATTTAAATCTAAAGCTGATATAGAAAAGTTTGGTGTTGAGAATTTCTGTAAAGAATGTAATAAAGCAACTGCTCTTAATATTGATGAAATTAATAAAATGACACATATGATGGGGCAATTTATTGATTGTGAGGATCCATATGTTACATGTTCAAATGAATTTATTGAATCAGAATGGTGGTTAATTAATGAGCTTAATAAAAAAGGATTAATATATTATGGCAATAAAGTGTTATGGTATTGTCCTAGATGTGGAACAGAACTTTCAAGTAATGAAGTATCTCAAGGATACCAAGAAGATTCTGTTAATTCTTTAATATTACCATTTAAAGTTAAAGATAAAGATGAATACTTTTTAGTATGGACAACAACTCCTTGGACATTAATTGCAAATGTAGCATTGTGTGTTAATCCTGATTTAACTTATGTAAAAGTTGAATCTATGGGATATAAATTTATTTTGGCTGAAAGTTTACTTGAAAAAGTACTTGGAACTGAAGTTAAAATATTAGAAAAATATAAAGGCACTGATTTAGTAGGAATTAAATATGATCAATTAATGCCATTTGTTAAAGTTGATGGTAAATGCTTTGAAGTAATTGCTGATAATTATGTAACAGATGCAGATGGAACTGGTATAGTTCATATTGCTCCTGCTTATGGTGAAGATGATAATAGAGCATGTAGAGAAAATGGTGTTGGATTTGTAAATCCTGTAGGGTCAGATGGATGTTATACAGAAGGACCTTGGAAAGGTAGACTTGTTACAGATAAAGAATTAGAAGTTGATATTATTAAATATTTAAAAGAAAATGATAAATTATTTAAGAAATTACCTATAGTTCATGATTATCCTCATTGTTGGAGATGTAAGAGTGCATTAATTAGTTATCCAAAACCTGCTTGGTATGTTCAAAATACTAAACTTAAAGAAGATATAATAAAATGTAATAATGATATTAAATGGTATCCTAGTTATGTTGGAGAAAAGAGATTTGGAAATTGGCTTGAAAACATGATTGACTGGAGTATATCTCGTAATAGATATTGGGGATGTCCTCTTCCAATATGGACTTGTGAATGTGGTAATCATGAAACTGTAGGCTCAGTAGAAGAGTTACAAAACAGAGTTTTAGAAGATGTTGACGTTAAGAGTATTGAATTACATAGACCATACGTAGATAATTTGCATATTAAATGCTCTAAGTGTGGTAAAACAATGAGTAGAGTAAAAGATGTAATGGATGTTTGGTTTGATAGTGGCTCAATGCCTTATGCTCAATTTCATTATCCTTTTGAAAATAAAGAATTATTTGAATCTCAATTTCCAGCTGACTTTATAGCAGAAGGTGTTGATCAAACTAGAGGATGGTTCTATGTTTTACTTGTAATTTCTACACTTATAAGTGGTAAATCTTCATTTAAAAATGTTGTAGTAAATGATATGATATTAGATGCTAAGGGAAAGAAAATGAGTAAATCATCTGGTAACACAATTGATCCAATTGATATAATGGAAAAATATGGTGCTGATGCAACTCGTTGGTATATGCTTTATAGTAGCCCTGTATGGACACCACTTAAATTAGATGAAGAGGGTATAAAAGAAGCAAACTCTAAATTCTTTAGTACACTTAAAAATACTTATACATTCTTCCAAATGTATGCTAATGCTGATAATTTAGATCCAAGAGGATTTGAAGTTAAATATAAAGATTTAGAAGATATAGATAAATGGCTACTTTCTAAATATAATAGTTTGGTTAAAAATGTTACATTATCTATGGAAAATTTTGATTTAAATAAAGCAGTACATTATATTCAAGACTTTGCATGTGATGACTTATCTAACTGGTACATTAGACGTAATAGAAGAAGATTCTGGCAGAGTGAACTTGATAACTCTAAGAAAGCTGTATATAAAACAACATTTGATGTATTAGTTGGGTTATGCAAACTTGTATCTCCAATTAGTCCATTCTTGAGTGATGAAATATATCAAAATTTAACTGGAGAAGAAAGCGTACATCTAAGCGATTATCCTGTTTGTGATGAAAAATTAATTGATACTAAATTAGAAGAAAAAATGGATTTGGTAATTGAACTTATAAGTTATGCTAGAAATATTAGAGAAGATGCTAAAATTAAAGTTCGTCAACCTATAAACGAAGTAATATTTGAAAGTAAATATAAAGATAAAATATGTGAGTTTGAATCATTATTTAAAGAAGAATTAAATGTTAAAAATGTTGTATGGGAAAATGATTTATCTAAATACTTAACTGTATCATATAAACCTAATTTTAAAGAATGTGGTAAGCTATTTGGAAGCAATATAAACGCATTTAAAGAGTATTTAGAAAACATTAGTGAAGAAGATAGTGCTTCATTAGAAAGTGGCTCATTAAAGGTTAAAATAGGGGATACTGATTATGATATTAATTCTTCATATGTAATAAAATCAATCTCATCTACACCTGGATATAATGCAGTTATGTTAAATTATAAAACTGTTATAATTAATACTAACTTAGATCAAGATTTATTAAATGAAGGAATTGCTCGTGAAATAGTATCTAAAGTTCAAAATTTAAGAAAAACAAGTGGATTTGATATTTCAGATAGAATAAATATGATTTATTCTGGCTCTAAAGAAATAGTTGATGCAGTTAATCAATATAAAGAATATATAATGGATGAAGTCCTTGCATTAACTCTTGATGAAGATAATAATGCTAAGGAAGAAATAAAAATTAACGATTATGATATGAAAGTTTCTATTAGTCAAGTAAATAAATAATTTTATAAAATGGGGGATATAAATGGAAAATAAGGAACTTAGTGAGATAAGAAAAAAAATAAATCAAATAGAACATGTGCAATTTAAAGATTGGGTAAGTGGGAAATCAAGATACATTCCTGGAATTTACTATTTGTCTATTGATACAGTATTATACTATGTTCGTAAGAAATATTTAAATGATAAAAGCAAATTTTTATTAAGTGGTTCATGGCCAGATCCTGGATTTATAAATAAAAATAAATTTTGGGCATATTATTATTTCTTACAAATACAAGATAATGATTTAAATTTAGATAAATATTTAGACTTTAGTTATGATACAACATATTGGACTAAATCAGAATTATTGAATGCTATTAATAAATATGGCTATGAAATATTGTATATTATTTATCGTAATTCAAAGGAAGAAAATTTTAAATTACTTGAACAATATAAAAGATTACACTTATAGTTTTAGAGGTAAAATTGACTTTTTACCTCTTTTTTGATATAATATGTAACCATTAAGAGGGGTTATGTATGGAAAATTTAAGAGGAATAAATATAAAGCATGAGGATTTGTTTTGGCTTAGAAAGTTAGGAACAGGAAGAGATGCTACTGTATACGCTGTTCCAGGTGACAAAGCATATAAAGTGTATAAGGAGCCTAATAAACCAAATTATAAGAAAGTTCTTGAAATGATTCAAAAGAATAATTATGATATTAAAGAGTCTCATTTACCAAAATGTGCTTTATATATTGATGGTAAATTTAATGGTTGTGTATTAGATAGAATACATGGTTTTCAAATACATAAAATTTTTCCAGCATTAACTAGAAAACAACAAGTAATTATTTTAAAGAAAATAGTTTCTGCAGTTAAAGAACTTACAGATCATAATATATATCCTGCTGATTTAGCAAACACGCCATTTTTACCTGGCAAAAGAAGTAATGTATTATTAGACTATCACTTAATACCTCAATTAATAGATATTGATGGTTCTGGTGCTGAATATTGTGATCTTAAAGATAATAATAACGAAAGTTTTACTCATATGGCACTTAATATGTTAATATTAGATTTAATGTTTGGCGAACCTGTTTTAGAAGATCCTGAATATTCTGATATGGATTATTTACTCTATAGGCTTACTGAGTGTGGATTTGATAAATATGTTTCACAAAAACTAGTTAAATATGAAGCAAATTATAAAGATTTGGATAAAGTAATTGATGAATATGCAACTTTAAAAAGAGTTAGATAGCATTATTCTTAATAAATTCTCTGAGCATTTTGATTAATGCTCTTTTTTCTATTCTAGAAACATAACTTCTTGATATATGCATTTTTTTTGCTATTTCGTTTTGAGTAAGTTCATCTGTATTCAACAAACCATATCTCATTTTAATAATTTCTAGTTCTCTATCATTTAATACGTTTAAGTATTTTGATAAATGTTTTATATTGTCTTTATATTCGAGACCATCTTCAATATTTATACTTTTTTCTTCAATAACATCAATTAATGTTATATCATTTCCATCTTTATCGTGTCCAATTACATCATTTAGACTAATGTTATTATTATATTTTTTATTACTTCTAAAATACATAAGTATTTCGTTCTCAGCACATTTAGCGGCATAGGTTGTAAGTTTTACTCCTTTTTCACCTTTAAATGAATCTATGCCTTTTATTAATCCAATTGTACCTATACTAATTAAGTCATCAGCACTTATGTTTTTTGTTTCATATTTTTTAACAATATGGGCAACTAATCTTAGATTATGTGTAATAAGTTTGTTTCTTGCTTCCTTATTTCCTTTCAAGTGTTCACTTACATAATATTCTTCTTCTTTACTTGATAAAGGCTTTTCAAATACATTTAAAGAGTAACTTGTTGTGAATACCATTAATTCCTTGAAAAAATCGATAATTTTTCTAATCATAATATCACCTAAATAATTATATGTAAAGCGAACAAAAAACATGATATATTTAAATTTGCCTTAAAACCTGGGGCAAATGTTTTTTGATGCAATATTTTTAAAAATACAAAAATGTAAAGTTATCAAAAAAATAAAAAAATTAATAAAAAAACATGGACTTTTTTATATCAAAGTGCTAGACTTAAATCATGCTAAAGGTAGCATAAAAGGTGAGGGAAAATATGGAAAGAGAATTTTTTAATGACATTATAGTTGTAAAACGTAGTGGTCAAAGGGTTAGCTTCAATCCTACAAAAGTGGCGATTGCTGTTAAAAAAGGTTTTGATAGCGTATATGAAGAGTACGATGAAAAACTTGTAAACAAAGTTAAAGAAAAAGTACTAGATTATATAGAAAAAGAATACAAAGATAGAAAGACTATTGGAGTAGAAGATGTTCAAGATATAATTGAAGAAGTTCTTAAGAAAATGAAATATAATGAAGTATATGAATCATTTAAAGGATATAGAGAAAGAAGAGCTGCTTCAAGAGAAGCATTTGTTGTAAAACAACAACATAAATTTGTAAAAGCAATTGAATCTCTAGGACTTAAAACTGCTGCTGAAACTGATGCTAAAAGAGAAAATGCAAATGTAGATGGTGATGGTCCAATGGGTACAATGTTACATTTTGGATCTACAGTTTCTAAAGAATTTGCTAAAGCATATCTAATGGATAGTAAATATGCACGTGCACATGATGAAGGTGCAATTCATATTCATGATTTAGATTTCTGGGCTATGGGTACTACAACATGTACTCAAATAGATTTAAATAAATTATTTAAAAATGGATTTTCTACTGGTCATGGATTTTTAAGAACTCCAAATAGTATTAGTTCTTATGCTGCTTTGGCTGCAATAGCAATTCAAGCAAATCAAAATGAACAACATGGTGGTCAAAGTATTCCTGCTTTTGATTATTATATGGCCCCTGGAGTTTTAAAAACATTTAAAAAAGAATATAAACAAGAATTAAATAATTTATTAGATTTTGAAGGTTTCTTAAATTTTGTTAATTTTAATAAAGTTGTAGAAATTATTGATAAATTAGAAAGCATTGAGATTGACTTATCTTTATTTGATGAGTGGACAAGTAAAAGTGAAAAGTTAAAAGATATATTTAAATGTGCATATGATAATGCTATTAAGAAAACTGATAGAAGTACATTCCAAGCAATGGAAGCATTTATTCATAATTTAAATACAATGCATAGTAGAGCAGGTGCTCAAGTACCATTTAGTTCAGTTAACTTTGGAACTGATATTAGTCCTGAAGGTAGAATGGTAATTAAGAATTATCTACTTGCTACAGACGCTGGATTAGGTCATGGAGAAACACCTATATTCCCAATTTCAATTTTTAAAGTAAAAGAAGGAGTTAATTATAATAAAGAAGATCCAAGCTATGATTTATTTAGATTAGCTTGCAGAGTATCTGCTAAAAGATTATTCCCTAATTTCTCATTTTTAGATTCAAGTTTCAATAAACCATTCTTAGTTGATGGAGACTATACTACAGAAGTTGGATATATGGGATGTAGAACAAGAGTTTTAGCAAATGTTTGTGGTCCATCTGTAACTCCTGGACGTGGTAATTTAAGCTTTACATCTATTAATCTTCCAAGACTTGGAATTAAGCATGGAATTGCTCTTAATGAACGTGATAAAGCTGATATGAAAGGATTCTATGAAGAATTAGATGAAATGATGGATTTAGTTAAAAATCAATTATTACAAAGATTTGAATGTCAATGTTCTAAAACTAGATCTAACTTTAAATTCTTACTTGGTTCTGGAGTATGGATTAATAGTGAAAAAATGGATAATACAACAAAACTTAGAACTGTACTTAAACATGGTACATTATCTATAGGATTTATTGGCCTTGCTGAAACATTAAAAGCATTAATTGGTGAGCATCATGGTGAGAGTGATAAAGCTCAAAAATTAGGTATTGAAATCATTAAACATATGAGAGAAAAGTGCGATGAATATTGTAAAGAATACAATCTTAACTTTACTTGTCTAGCTACTCCAGCTGAAGGATTATCTGGTAGATTTGTAGCAATTGATAGATCAATATATGGTTCTATTAAAGGAATTACTGATAGAGATTACTATACAAATTCATTCCATGTTCCAGTATATTATAAAACTTCTGTAAAACATAAAATGGAAGTTGAAGGAAAATATCACAAATTTACTAATGCAGGGCATATATCTTATGTTGAACTTGATGGTGATACTGTAAATAATGTTGATGCATTTGAAAGCGTTGTAAGAATTATGCATGATAATGATATTGGTTATGGTGCAATTAACCATCCAGTAGATAGAGACCCTGTATGTGGTTATGTTGGAGTTATCAAAGATGTATGTCCAAGATGTGGAAGACATGAATGCGAAGGTGTCGAAATGGAAAAAGTAAATTGTTATGACTGTTGTGGTCGTTAAAAATAAATAAAGGAAAGAGGTAATTAATTATGGAAAAAGAAAAGAAAGCAAAAGTTGTTGGTGAAGGAGTAAAATTTGACAGAATTAGAAGAATAACTGGATATTTAGTTGGAACTCTAGATCGTTTCAATAATGCAAAAAAACAAGAAGTTGCTGACAGAGTTACTCATGGCACAAAATAAGAAATATATTCGTCTTGCTGCAGATTTACAAACTGACAGCATAGTAGATGGCCCTGGATTAAGAGCGGTTTTATGGACACAAGGGTGTCTTCACCATTGCAAAGGATGTCAAAATCCTCAAACATGGAGTTTTGACGGAGGGGGACTTGTAGAACTTAAAGAAGTTTTTAAAGCTATTGATGAACTTGAATACCACACCGGGCTTACATTAAGTGGTGGAGATCCATTATATCAAGTACATGAATGTTTAGAAGTAATAAAACATGCTAGAAAAAAAGGATTAAATATCTGGGTATATACTGGATTTACCTTTGAAGAAATAATGGAAATGTCTAAAAAAGACAAAGTATATTTGGATTTTCTTAATGAAGTAGATGTTTTAGTGGATGGAAGATTTATCTTAGAAGAAAGAGATTTAAGTCTATTATTTAGAGGCTCAAGAAATCAAAGACTCATTGATGTGAAAGAAACTCTTAAATCAGGAGAAATATCACTAGTAGATGAACATAAATATAATGAAGAAGAAATGTTTAAAAAAGAACCAATGTATGTATAACATTGGTTTTTTAGCACTTTAAATATTTATAATAATGTGCTATTATAATAAACCAAGAGGAGAAAATAACATGAATGAGGAAACAAGAAAACTATATTTGAAAAAATATACAGAAGAGAAAGCTGCATTACAAGCATTAAAAAAGCAATTTGATGCTACGACTACTCATTTAACTAGTGAAGCAAGTATTAATATGTTTGAAAGACAAGAAGAAACATTAACTAGGTATCTTTCAGATGATGGTATGATGTTATCATCAATAATTGATACAATGACCAATAATAAATATAAAAAAGAAGTAGAATGTGGCCATGATATAATTTATCCATATTTTGGTAATGGTAATTATAAATGTTTAGATTGTGATGCTAAGTTCCATGAAATAAGAAAAGGTAAATTAAAAGGTAAAAAAATATTAAGTCATGAAATGCTTGGCAGAAGGAAAGAATACTTAGAATATTTAATAAATATGTCTAGTAAAGATGCTATAAAGCAAATGACATTAAAAAAGTAGGGGAAAAATAAAATGAAAGAAATGGAAAGAATTTTGTTATTAAAAAGACTAAGACAAGAAAGAGAAAGAGCAAACAAATTAACTGAATCATTTAGTGAAGAATCTAAAGCAATTTTTGATAAGGCAGAAAAGGCTACAAATAATCCAAAAGATAAAGTTGGATTACTAGATTATATTATTGAAAATGAATATTTATGCGAGCATGAATATGGTCTTATAAATCCTAATGATAGTTTTATGGATAAAGAATGTATATGTTTAGATTGTGGCGAATATTTAGATAAAAGTCAAATTAAAAGATTATATGGAGTTAATACTAATATGTTAAAAATCAGAAAAGAATATTTAGAATTAATTCAACAAATGTCTGTATGTGATTCAGTTACAACTTTGGCATTAAAACATAATTTTAAAAGAATATAAACGATTTATTAAAGGTGTAGAAATACATCTTTTAATTTGGTATAATGGTTGTGTGAGGTGCTTATATGTTTATAGATGAGGTAACATTAAAAGTAATAGCTGGTAAGGGTGGAGATGGCTGCACTTCTTTTTTACGTGAAAAGTATGTTCCATTAGGTGGACCTGATGGTGGTAATGGCGGAAAAGGTGGTAGCATTATATTTAAAGCTGATAAAGGGCTTAGAACACTTGTTGATTTAAGATATAATAAAATATTAAAAGCTGATGCTGGAGAAATGGGAAGAGGAAGAAATCAAACAGGTGCATCTGCTATGGATAAAATTATAATGGTTCCTATTGGCACAACAGTAAAAGATTTAAGCACAAATTTAATTATTTGCGATTTGACAAAAGATGCTCAAGAATGCGTTATTGCAAAAGGGGGAAGAGGCGGCAAAGGAAATGCTGCTTTTATGACTAATAAAAATAAAGCACCATATACTAGTGAACTTGGTGAACCAGGAGAAGAAAAAAATATATTAGTTGAATTAAATTTATTAGCAGATATTGGTCTAGTTGGATTTCCTTCAGTTGGTAAAAGTTCAATAATAAGTGTTATAAGTGCTGCAAAACCTAAGATTGCTGATTATCATTTTACAACGTTAATTCCTAATTTAGGCGTTGTAAAAGCAGATGATTATAGTTATGTAGTAGCTGATTTACCTGGACTTATTGAAGGCGCAAGTGAAGGTGTTGGATTAGGAGATAAATTTTTAAAACATATAAGACGTTGTAAAGTAATTTGCCATGTATTAGATATGGCACAAGTTGATAATAGAGATGTTATAGAAGATTATAAAATAATAAGAAATGAACTTAAAAAATACGATGAACATCTATATAATAAAAAAGAAATAATAGTTGCTAATAAAATGGATTTAGATGGCTCTAAAGATAATCTAGAAAGATTTAAGAAAGAATTTCCTGATTTAGAAATAATTGAAATAAGTGCCGCTACTAAAAATGGTATAAAAGAATTAATCTTTAAACTAAAAGATGTTTTATTAAGTATTCCTGATGAAGAGACCTTTGAAAAAAATGAATTTGAAGATTATGTTCTATATGAATTTAAACATGAAAAACCATATAAAATTAAAAAAGAAGGTTCTAAATGGATAGTTAGTGGCCCTGAACTTGAAAAATTACTAAAAATGACTAGATTTAATTCTGATGAATCTGCTCTTAGATTTGCTGCCAAACTTAAAAATCTAGGTGTTGATGATGAACTTAAAGAATTGGGCGCTAAAACTGGAGATATAGTTTGTATATTAGATAAAGAATTTGAATATGAAGAAAGATTATACTAAATAATTTTTCTTTTTATTTGATATACTTAGTGATTTATTTCCTAATATATGGT
Organism: uncultured Erysipelotrichaceae bacterium; assembly: GCA_902778125.1. Classification (GTDB taxonomy): domain Bacteria; phylum Bacillota_I; class Bacilli_A; order RF39; family UBA660; genus CAG-1000. The sequence continues at coordinate 25,032 of CACYWH010000021.1, forward strand.
AAAATATTTGTGGTGATTGAAATGTCAAATTATTTAATAAATAGAATTAAAAGTATTCAATTTAAAAGAATGAATGAGGTTTTAAATAGAGAAGCAAAACGTAATAATAGAAGTAGATTATCAATTAAATTTGATTATTTTTGTAGGGTACTAGAATCAAGACTTGGATACGTTGACTATATGAAAGGAAACTATGCAAATTTAAATAGCGAAGATAGAAAGAAAATGTTAACTGGTGAAAATTATCGTAGACTACTTGCATATTTAAATCCAATTAAATATAGAGTTACAATGGATGATAAAATAGTTTGCAATAAAATATTTAGAGATTATATTAAAAGAAGTTATATTGATCTTAGAGTTTCAACTGTTGACGAATTTAAAAAATTTCTAAAAGGTAAAACTAACGTATTTGCTAAATTAGTAGATGGATTTGGTGGAGATGGAGTTAAGAAGATTAAAGTAAAAGAAATAAAAGATTATGACTCTTTATACAAAGATTTAATAAATAAACGTCAATATTTAATTGAAGAAGAAATAATTCAGCATGATACTTTAAATGAAATAAATAAGTTTGCTATTAATAATATTAGAGTTGTGACAATATTAAAAGATGGAAAAGTTCATATACTTGAAAGAATCTTAAGAATTAACGATGGACTTACTGATACTATTAGTTCCCATGATATTCAAGGAAGACTTGACGAAGATGGTAATTTGATATCAAGAATGGTTGATGATGATTTAAATGTATTTCCTCTTCATCCAGTAACAGGATATAAGTTTGAAGGGCTAAAAATTCCATATATGAAAGAAGTAATTGAATTCTGTAAGAAAGCAGCTTTAGAAGTTCCTAATATTAGATTTATTGGTTTTGATATAGCAGTTACAAAGAATGGACCTGAATTAATTGAAGTAAATCCATATCCTTGTTATACGAATTATCAATATTATTTAATGCATGATGATAATGAGAAAATGAACTACTTAGAGCAAATAAAAGATATATTAGGAAGTGAAGCCAGCAATGTTAAATGGTAATATATTACAAATTAATTTAAATAATATTAAACATAATGTTCGCTATATTGTAAAACATTATGATTATGAATACTATATTGGCGTTGTTAAAGCAAATGCATATGGTCATGGTTATAATAAAGTGATTAACGCTATGGAAGAATCTGGTATTAATTATTTTGCTGTTTCTAGTTTAAATGAAGCACTTGAAGTTCGCAAATTCACCAATAAAGGAATATTAATACTAACCCCAGTATTTCTAAATGAGATCGATGAATGTATTAAAAATAATTTCTCTGTTACCATCGATGATATAGAATATTTAAAGAAAATCAAGAATACAAGCAATCTTAAGATACATATTAAATTAAATACTGGAATGAATAGATTTGGAGTTAACGACATACATGAAATTAACGAAATAATTGATTATTCTACTAAAAACGATATTTTTGTAGAAGGATTATATACACATTTATACTATGCATCTAATGATAATATAGTTAACTCTCAAATTGAAACGTTAACTAATATTATTGAATCAATAGATTATAAATTTAAAATGATTCATGTAATGAATAGCGAAGGATTACTTACTTATCCTAAAATTAAATATACTAATGGAATTAGAATAGGAGACTTGTTATATGGCTTTACATATAATGAAAACTTTAAATCAACTATTAGTCTTAAAACAAATATAGTTAAGATAAGAGAACTTAAAAAGGGAGATACTCTGGGATATGATGCCAGTTATACAGCTGATAGTGATACTAGAGTTGCTATTGTCCCTATAGGATATGAAAGTGGAATTATTAAATGTAATAAAGGAAGAACAGTATATATAAATAATAAAGAATATGAAATTATTGGTAATATTTGTATGTGTTGTTTATTTATTAAGATAGATAATACCGTAACATTAGATGATGAGGTATATATTATAAAAGATTCAAAACATGTTATGGATATATCAAAATATATTTCTAAATATTATGAAAGCGCACCTAGTGAAATAACTTGTATAATTAATAAAAATATAACTAAAGAATATTTATAAAAGATGAGGTGAAAAGTTATGGTAGAAAAATTTATGCCAGATATATATCAAAAAAGTATTTATTATATTAATTACGATAAACTATATAAAAAAGGAATTAGACTTTTACTTTTTGATTTGGATAATACTATAACTCCTAGCCATGTTCATAAACCTACTAAAAGACTTATAAAATTATTTGATGAACTTAAAGATAAGGGATTTAAAATTGTAATTTTTTCTAATTCAACTAAACATAGAATAGAGCCATTCAAAAGTGAACTTGGAGTCGATGCATCAGCTTTTTCTTTAAAACCTAAAAAAGATAAATATTTAAAAATTATGGAAAGATTTAAATATAAACATACTGAAGTAGCTGCAATAGGAGACCAACTTATTACTGATATTTATGGTGCTAATAAATTAGATATTACAAGTGTTCTTGTTAATCCATTAACCCCTAAAGATTATACTATTACTTGGTTTAATAGAATGCTTGAAAAAATTATATACAATAGATTAGAGAAAAAGGATGTGTTTATAAGGGGGAAGTATTTTGAATAAAAAATGTTTAGGGTGTGGTAGTGTTTTACAAACTGATTCTATCAATAAAGAAGGTTTTATAAAATCTAGTGTTTATGATAAAGCTGATTATTGTGAAAGATGTTTTAAAATAATACATTATGGAGAGTATAGTGTATTAGATAAAAAAATAGATACTGATGGAATAGTAAGAAATATTAATAGTGACAAAGTCGCATCTGTTGCTTTTCTTATAGATGCATTAAATATTAATGAAAAAACAAAAAAATATATAAATAGATTTAAAAATAACAAATATATATTAATAACTAAGAAAGATGTTTTACCAAAAAGTTTAAAAGAAAATAAATTAAAAGATTATATTAAAGAAAATATATATAATACTGATAATATTATGTTTATTAGTTCTTTTAAAAACTATAATATAGATGAATTTATAAATAAAGTAACCACTGATAACGTCCATAGATTATATATAGTAGGATTTACTAATAGTGGCAAATCAACATTTATTAATCACATATTAACCAGTTTAAATAAGGCACCTACTATTACAACAAGTAGTATTCCAAATACAACAGCATCTTATATTGCTATAAAATTAAATTCTAAACTTACTATAGTAGATACCCCTGGTTTTATTGATAATGATGCTATATATAATTTTGTAAATTATAATAAGATGGTTAAACTTTATCCTAAAAAAGAATTAAAAGTTAAGACATTTCAAGTTAGAAGTAGCTATTCGGTTATTGTTAATGATATATTAAGAATAGAGAATACCTCTTCTAAATCAAATAGTTTTAGTTTTTATATGAATGATAAATTAAGATATGAAAAAATAAAATCAAAAAATGATAAATTAAAAATATTACCTAATATGGAATATGATATAGTTGAGCCTACTGATATATTAATAAATGGCCTTGGGTTTATTAGAATAACTAAACCTGGAACAGTACGTGTATATGCACTAGATAATAAAATTATTAGTAAAAGAAAGAGTATGATATAAATGACAAAAATAAATATAATGAGTGAAGCTCTTGCTAATAAAATTGCTGCTGGAGAAGTTGTTGAAAGAATAGCTAATGTAGTAAAAGAATTAGTAGAAAATAGTATCGATGCTGGTAGTAATAATATTAAAATTGAACTAATTGAATCTGGTACTAGATTGATAAAAGTGGTTGATAACGGATCGGGTATGTCAAAAGAAGATGCCAAACTTTGTTTTTACAGACATGCAACTAGTAAGATTAAAAGTGAAAATGATCTTTATTTTATTGGAACATTAGGGTTTAGAGGTGAAGCCTTAGCGGCTATTTCTGCAGTAAGCAATATTACACTTGATACTTACGATGGAAATGAAGCTACTCGCTTAGAAGTTAAAGCTGGTAACATTATTAAAGAAGAAGTGGGTAGTATGAGAAAAGGAACTATAATAGAAGTTAAAGAACTTTTTTATAATACACCTGCAAGACTTAAATTTATGAAAAGCCTATGGACTGAACTATCTTATACAGTTGGATATATTGAAAAACTAGCACTTTCTCATCCAGATATTTCTTTTACTCTTATTAATGATGATAAAGAACTAATTAAAACATCTGGAAGCAATGATTTATATAAAACAATTCACGAGATATTTGGATATAACACATCTAAAAATATGATAAAAATCAATGCAGAAAATTATGATTATACTATTAATGGATATATTAGTAATTTAAATTTATCAAAATCCAATAGAAACAGCATGATTACAATTGTAAATGGTAGAGTAGTTACTAATCAAAGTGTAAATAGAACTATTAAAGATGCATATCATACTGTTCTTGCTGAAAATAAATTTCCAATTGTAGTTATCAATATAGAGACTGATCCTACACTAATTGATGTAAATATACATCCTACTAAACAAGATATTAAATTTTCTAAATTAGACAGTTTAAATGATTTATTATTTGAAACTGTAAGAAAAGCAATAGTGAATGCTGATAATTCATTTAAACCTTATGTAGAAACGCCTATTGCTTATAATAATTATGATTCTAATGAATATAAAATAAATGAAAAACTATACGAAAATAATGAAGACAATAATACTGAAGAAGCTAAAACGATTAAGGAAGTTAGACTTGATTTTAATGCTGAAAGCGAAGTTAAATATGATGAAGAAAATTTAGATAAAGAAAAAACTTTAATTAAGCCTGTTGGTCTTGCTTTAGGTACTTTTTTAATAGCGCATGATGAAGATACTATGTATATGTTTGATATACATGCAGCGGATGAAAGACATAATTACGAATTATATTTAGATTATATTGAATCAAAAAAAACATATACTACAAACATGTTGTTTCCACTTCAACTTGAATTTTCTCAAAAAGAATATATGGATATTTCAAGTCATTTAGATATCGTTCGTGAATTGGGATTTGGTGTGGAAGAATTCGGCAAAAATACTCTTAGAATATATGCTCATCCTAGTTGGATTAAAGAAGGACATGAAGATGAAAGCATTAAAAGTATATTTGATATAATTATAGAATTCAAAGGAGAATTTGATAGAGTTAAATTTAATGATAGAGTAGCTGCCTCTCTAGCTTGTAAAGCAAGTGTTAAAGCTAATACAAATATTACATATGAAGAACAAGAAGCCATTATTAACAATTTATTTAAATGTAAATTTCCATATACATGTCCACATGGTAGACCTACAGTTATTAAATATCCTTTATATGAACTTGAGAAAATGTTTAAGAGAGTTAATTTTGCAAAGGGGATGAATGGTAATGAATGATGAATTATTTTGGTTAATGGTTATGGAATATGAAAAAGAACAAGAACTTTTAAAGTATTTAAAGGATAATAATCTAAGAATAGATGAAAATGGTAATATAGTAGAAAATGATACCTTAGAAATTCAACTTACATTAAATTATAATAGGAGAAACAATGAGTAAAATAATTTGCCTAGTTGGACCTACTGCTACTGGAAAAACTAAAACATCAATAGCTCTTGCAAAATATTATGATGCTGAAATTATTAATGCTGATTCAACTGCTATATATAAAGAGCCATTAATCGCAACTGCTAAAATTAAAGAAGATGAAATGGAAAACATTAAACATCATATGTTAGACTTAGTATCTTTAAATGATGATTACACCTTATATGACTATCAAAAAGATGGAAGAAAGGTACTAGATGAATTAATTTCTAAAGGTAAAAATATAATTATAACAGGTGGATCTGGATTATATATCAAAGCATTATTATATAATTATAATTTAAATGAAACTAAAAAAATAAATTTAAATTTGAACTCATTAACTAATGATGAATTAAAACATAAGGCTGATGAAATAGATCCTAATAATAATATTCATATAAATAATAGGCAAAGACTTGAAAGATTTATAAATAAATATTATGAAAATGATAAAAGCATAATAATAAATAATTCTGGCAATGAAAAAAAATATGATTTTATCTTAATTGGGTTACGTTCAGATAGAGAAAAACTATATAGTATGATAAATGATAGAGTAGAAGATATGTTTAATGAAGGATTACTTCTTGAAGCTCATAATCTATATAATTTAAATCTAAAAAACTATTCTAATATAATCGGTTATAAAGAATTGAATATGTATTTTAATAATGAAATTAGTTTAGAAGAAGCTAAGGAATTAATTAAAAGAAATACTAGAAGATATGCTAAAAGACAATTTACTTGGTTTAATAATCAAATGAAGGATATTGTTTGGTTTGATGTAAATTATAAAAATATTAATGAAACAATTAATAATATAATTAACTACATAAATAAAATAGAAGAATAAGTTATTGAACTAGTCAATAAAAAGTAGACAGTTAAATAGATTTATTTAAACCCTAGTTGAGTTCTATACTCAATTGGGGTTTTATAATGTAATGCATAACTCG
>CACYWH010000022.1 GCA_902778125.1 uncultured Erysipelotrichaceae bacterium
TCCTTTTGATCTTCCCATAATATCATCTCCTTATTTAAATTATATCAAAATAAAAGTAAACACTTCTTTTTTTGTGTCTACTTTTATTTTATCAGTTCACTTTTTAAATTAATCTTCCTTATTTTTAATAATAAAAACTGTTATAAGTATTAAAGTTATTAACAATAGTAGTCCAACAATTATATTTGGCATTTTTTTATCAGTAATTCTTTCTATAGTTTTAGTATCAGTTTTATCTTCTTTTACCGGTTCTTCTACAATTATTTCTTCTTTTTCTTTTTGAACTACAATGTAATATTTATTAGTATAATTTTCATTACTTACAGAAATAACTATTACATTTTGACCTATTTGTAAATTTTCATTACCATCTATTTTTACATCAAAATCACTTTCATAATCAATAGATAAATCATTAACACTTTGTGGCACTATTAAATGATATGTATTTGTCCATGAATCAAATTTTTCCAAGAAATCATAATGTAATACTTTAAGAGAGGTTAAAGATGGATAACTATAATCTTCATAATCATCTACTACCAAAGTTAAATTATATTTAGTTTCATCTTCTCCGTTTTTTGATACTAATGATATTTTTTTATTATTTTTAATTTCATCAATTGTATAATCATCTACCCCACAATCTTGTATACTACAAATTGCTTGTAAATAAACTCTATCATTATCAGAATTATATAAATGTATATCATAATTTAAAACGTCTGGTGAAAAGAATGGTGAAATAAATCCACTATCACCATCTATTCCAATATAAGTTAGATGTGAATCTTTTTTAATATCATTTGAGTCATTATTAATTTCATAATATAATTTTGAATTAAAGCATTCCTTTTTAACATAATTTTCAGTATCCATCAATTCTTCATTATCAGAAGAATTAGTAAAATATACTTGATTAACATATGAATTATTATCTATTAATTCTATTGTTGTTTTACCATTTTTAGCATCTTCTCTTACTTTAAATTTAATATATATACTTGGATATGTAATTATTTCTTGATTCACTCTTTCAACTTCAAATTCAATAATAGATGAATACTTTTTAATATTATTAATTTTAAATCCTTCATCAATGTTAATATATTTATCGTCATTTGAAACTATTTCAAATATGTATGGATCATAATATAACTGAAACTTAGCATCTTTTAATCCATAATGTTCAAAATTAGATTTAAAGTATACATTGATTTCATCATTAGACTTAAGTATCATATTTTCATCTTTATCCTTGTTAATATAACAATATAAAGGATCTGCATATATAACATTTATAAAAGTTAAAAAGCTAAACAATAAAAATAATATTTTTTTCATACTTCCACCTATTATAAAATATAACAAATTTAATAGATTTTTTCAACTAATGAAAGTCTTCTAATTTCATCATTTTCACATATCACTGTAAGTCCATCTATATTTATGCCATTTATTTCATAATATATTTTTTCTTCATGATACTTATCAATAGTATATTTACTTATTAAATCATAAACATCCTTAGCATAATATTCTTGATCATCTATAATATAATTTATAATATCCAAATTATAGTTCTTAATTATATTATTTAAATCATAACTATTAATATTTTCCTTAAAATATATTTTAAATTTATTTTCATCATGTATATTAACTTTATCGTAAAAAACCATTTTACCACTATTGGAATCGACTTCATTTAAGTTAAATAAAAAAAACAAACTAAAAATTAATAATACTCTATATATTATTTTTATAGTAATCACCAATATTATTTTTAACAATTAATAAAATTAAAAATTACCAATTATTGGTAATTTTTATTTAATATTTTTCTCATTAACATTGTAGATAATACATATGAAAATCCTATTATCAATATTGACCATATAAATGACATATATATAGGCTGTTCATAAACTCTTAGAAAGGGATAAGGGCCATCTACTTTTTTTAGTATATTTAGTACTGTTAATATAATTCCATATAAGAGAGTCCATGAAACTACAAGTTTAGGATATTTTTTATTTATAACAATATCATCAAAATATATAAATGTAATATATGAAAGTAATGGACAAATTAAATGATGAAAAAACATTGCATGTTTAAAATATTCAGCAAAACTATTTAATCCAGTTAATGGTATTAATATAAATATTACAACTAAGAATGTTATTAGTAAACATAATGTAGATAAAAATTTAAAGCTTGATATAAACAAATTTATCTTTTTATTCGTAAATATATAAATTAGATAAATAGAAGATGATAATAATGCTAATATATTACTTAATTCTGTGTAATACATGAACATACTAATCCCATTATTTTTAAATGCAATAAATAAAGATAGTAGTTCAAATACTACTATTAATATATTTAATATAATTGATATTTTTATTTTACTTCTCATAAAATTATTATACAAAAAAACAGATTTTATGTAAATCTGTTTTTAACAAGCTTTATCTAATGAACAAGAATTATTACTTTCTAAAACACATTTGATTACACATCTAAACATAGATGTAGTTTCTTTAATCATTTCAGGTGTTAATTCCATATATGCATCAGTTTGTAAAGAACTTATACCAGTAGTAAGTTCAAGAGGTTTCCCATTTGCTATACCTACTACATTAGGTGCATATATTCTTTTTTCATTAGTTTCAATTTTGTTTCCATCTTTATCAGACATACTATAATCACTTAAAACACTATCAAGTAATGTTAATAATTTGTAATATGCTTCACTACCTTCAGTTTCAGTAATCAATTTACCATTATCATCTAATATTAAAGAATCTCTTATATTAAGTATATCTACATAATATATTTTATCTAGTTTTAAATCCTTACTAACATCTAGTAATGTTGGAAGAACGCTTCTACACCAAGGACAGCTAGCAAATCCAAAATATACAACAAATGTTTCTTTATCTTCAATCTTTTTAACTATCTCTTCAGCAGTAGAATATACAATTGGATTATCTTTATCTATTGTAATTGTTCTTATTACTTTACCAGATTTATTAGTGGTTCCATTTAAGCTTTCATATTCTTCTTTAAATTTAGATGCATCTGTTTTACCACATCCAGTAACAAAACATAGTGTTAAAGCTAAAGTTATTAGGAAAAATATTTTCTTTTTCATTTTTATTTTCCCTTTCCGAATGTCTTTTTATTGTTAATTGCTTCTATAACTTTTTCATTGTTCTTTTTCATTACTAAAACAACAACTGTAGTACCAATAGCAACAAAAACAAAATTCCAAGCAATTACAGGATCAATACTAAGACTTAATCCTTTAGATTTTTTTAATTCTTTAAATACATCATAACTATCATCATCATATTGTGCCATTATTTGATTTTTAATATCTTCATCAAAATCAGAAATATAACCACCAAATACTTTATCACCAATGACAATATAAGGTACACCTTCTGCTGGTTCACCAGTAAATGTAGCAACTTCATTCATAAGTTCGTTATTAGCAGAATCATTCCAAACTTCAAAAGAAACTACTTTAAAATATTTACCATATTCTTTAGAAATTGAATTTAAGAAATTTAAAAATGATCTACAAAAACCACAGCCTTGACCTCTAAATAAATATATGATAGCTTGATCATCTGTTTCAGCATAATCTTTATTTGCAAGTTCAATACCTTCAGCAGCCAAAGCTTCTTTAAAGTTTAATGTTTCATGTCCATCATAATAAGTTGATGCATTAATTCTATATGGAAACATCATTAAAATTGATGCAAATAATAATATTGAAACTAAAAATTTATTTTTCATTATTTTACTCCTTTCATATATTATTTTAATTTAAATAACTACTTTTTTCAATAAATTTATCAATAAGATATATTTTTTCACTAATTATTCACTTTTTTGGATTTTATAAAATTTACTATATCAAAGTTCTTAACGAAATCAAATAGTTTATTGTCATACTTATTTAAAACATAATATATTAATTTAGTAATATAAAATGCTATTACAGAAGCAATTAATCCTGATATAAAACCACCTATTATATCTGATGGATAATGCACCATTAAATAATTTCTTGAAATCCCCATTAAAATCATAAATAATATACATAAATATTTCTTATTACTTTTGCTAAAGAAAAATATACTCATCATTGAAGCACTTATAGCGGTAGCGTGCCCACTTGGAAATGAAAAATCATCTTCAAGAACACTACCTGCAAATTTCCACCATTCCTTATACTCTAATATTTCACCCATAAATGGACGAGGTCTTGCAATCATATCTTTAAGAATAAAATTTGTTATAATAGCACCGCATCCAATTGCGCCAAAAACACAAATTCCAACTTTTCTAGTCTTTTTAAATAACATAAGAAATATTGAAAATAATATTAAAAATAATCCTTTATCAGCAAATAAACTAATAAATCTAAATAACCAGTTTAAATATCCACCTGTTAATGTTGCAAAACTATGTAACATACTTAATATAAAATGATCAAATCCACTAAAAGTTGTATTTAACCAATTTGCAATTGTAATAACTTGCATACTTACCTCCTAATAACCAAATAAAGATCCTAAATCTTTCAGACTTTCAATATTTGTTTTTAAATTTGATTTTAAATTATCATATGGATCTAAATAATTGGTTTTAATATATCTATATCCTATATACATTAAAACTATTATTCCAACATAAAATACAACAATTAAGCCAAACTTAATCCATTTCCATGTTCTTCGATTATTCTCTATTTTTTCTAATTTCTTAACTCTTTCTTCCAAATAATTAACTTTTTCTTCTAAACTCATATTTTCCATAAATCCTACTTTCATTACAATAATAACAAATTTGCAAATAAAAAGATAGTTAAACTATCTAATTAATTTTAATTGTAGGCTATTAACCTTCAATATTTTATTAAGTGTTTCCATTTCTTCACGACTGACATCAAGTCCATATAAAAACCTTTCAATAAAGAATAGATTATCACTCATCAGCTCTATATCTTTCCAATGATTATTATTAGATATTTCATCTAAGTATCTTTTAGTAGGAGAAGCAAACATTCCTCTTTCATCCTCATTTTGAGAATAACCATATTTTAATTTTTGTAAAAAACTTTTTTTAAAAACAAAATAATCTTTAGTACTTACTAAACTAGCAACTTTTGCTGCAATCTCAGTTGATTTAATATAAGCAAGTCTCTCTTCAGGATTATAAGAGTATAATTTATTACTAATTTTTTCAAATCGTTTACTTCCAAAATATAATTTTAAAATATTATAATTATCTCCAGTATATTTTTTATATAAGTTATCTAACCCATTAATAGAATCGGATAATATTAATCCCTCAATATCTTTGTTATGCCTCAATACTATTTCTTGTCTAGCATGTTCAAATTCATGTAAAAAAACAGTTATTATATATAGTGGAATAAAATGATTTTCATTAAAGTCGCCCTCATAATATTTTTTAATACGGCTTAAGCATCTTTTAATTATTAATTCATAATTATATTCTATATAACCACTTTTACCATTAATCTTAATTGGATAATATGCCGCAACACAATCACTAGTATCAGAGATTACTAAATCTACATTTTCTATATTATAGTTTTCAGCTATATTATCAAAAACATTTTTAATAAATTTGTGACCATATTTCTTACTATCAACAGCCATTCTAGCAAGGCTTTCTTCCATAATTTCCCCCTTTTGTTGAAAGATATTTTATAAAAAAATATATTATTTGTCAAATCTAATAAATTTTCCATAAATTTTACACTTATTTTATGTAAACAAATTGTTAGCCTGAATAACAAAAAATGTAAACATGATAAAATAATAATATATGAAAAATAAAGTGTTAATAACTTTTTGTTCAATATTATTAGTTACTGATATATTACTTTCAGCAACAGGTTTTTGGTATTCAAAAATAAGAATGAATGTAGAAGAAGGTTTTTCATTAATAGGTGATAGTAAAGTTACAGTTCTATATGGTAAAAAATATAATGATGAGGGATTTAATGTAAATATAATCAATAACTTAAATCCAGATGTATCAATAGAAAATAATGTAGACACATCAAGAATTGGAAAATATGAAGTTAAATACACTTTAAATTATATGAATTATTCAAAGTCTTTAACAAGAGAAGTTATAGTTATAGATAATGAAGCACCTACTCTAGCCATTAATTGTGAAGAAAATATAAATCTAATTAAAGATAATAAATTTAGTGGTTGTAAATATGAAGTAAATGACAATTATGATAAAAAAGAAGATGTAAAAGTAGATATAATATCTAATCTAGATGAATCAAAAATCGGTGATTATACAGTTACATGGAAAGCAACTGATACCAGTGGAAACTCTACCGAAAAAAGTATTAAAATCCATGTTAGAAATAGAGACGATTTATACTATATAGTAGTATACATTTCAAAGCAAAGATTAGATTATTATGAAAATGGTAAAATATATTTAACTACTCCAGTTACAACAGGTCATTATAATAAAACTCCTAAGGGAGACTTTAAAGTATTAAAAAAAGTTAGGAATGCAACTTTAAAAGGAGCAGACTATTCTTCATTTGTTAAATATTGGATTGCTTTTAAAGGAAATAGTTATGGTATTCATGATGCTTCATGGAGAAATAATTTTGGAAATATGAATTATTATTATAATGGATCTCATGGATGTGTTAATACACCTATTGATGCAATGTCAACATTATATGATAGAGTTGAAATTGGGACTCCAGTATATATAAAGGATTAAACAAATGTTTAATCCTTTTGTGTTAATAACAAATTAATTCTTTTTTCCTGGTTATCATAACTATCCAAAAGATAATTATATTTTTCATTTTGAGCTTTTAAATCAGATCTTTTAATTTCAAATAAGAGTTTTATATTATCTTTTCCTAATTTTTTAGCAATCTCTATCATTTTAGTATCTTCAACATTAAAGTTGAAATCATGATATATTATTAGTTTAGATATAGTATCAATTATATCTTCATCTAAACTATATTTTTTAGCAAAATTTAAAAATATTTCATTTGATTTATTCCAATGATTATAAAAATGACCTATTCCATTTTCATCTTCAGTATATACATAAGGTTTTCCAATATCATGAAATAATGCAGTAAATCTAAGTATTAAATCATCTCTAACTCCATCAATAACATGAAGAATATGTTCATAGACATCATAAATATGCCATGGATTGTTTTGATTAAATCCTTTGCATTCTTTAAGTTCAGGAATTAAATTGAAGAAATATGATTCGTTATTTCTAATACCATCACTAGGATTTTCGCTTAATAATATTTCATAAAATAAATTTAAATTCATATTATCACCACTAATATAATAATTTATAAATAAAAAAAGAGCAACAGCTCTTATTTAAAAAATTTATTTACTACAAATATAACTAAGCATGCACCAATTACAGAAACTAAAATAGTTCCTAGGTACCCTGAAAATGAAATTCCAAGTAGACTGAATATAAGTCCACCTACAAAGCCACCAACAATACCTAAAATGATATTTCTAAGTAGCCCACCTTTAGATTTCATAATATATCCAGCTAACCATCCTGATACAGCACCAATTACAATTGAAATAAGTATATTAATTAAGTTTCCCATCTTTTACCTCCTACCTTATAAATATTTTATTAAAATATTTTGTATATATTACAAAATGTTTTAATCTTGTTTTTTTAAATCATCAAACATCTTAGCGACAGTCTCACTATTACTAGTTAATTTCTTAATACTTAAATCTTCTGCTTTATTATTAGCAATTCTCAAATGATTATCAGATTTTAGTAGATTATCTTTAGTTTTTTGAAGTTGAGCAATTGCTTTATCGATTTCTTCAATTGCCTCTTTAAATCTATCTGATGCATTTTTATAGCTCTTTGCAAATCCTTCTTTAAATGCATTCATATTTTCTTCAAAATGAGTTATATCAATATTTTGATTTTTAACAAGTTCTAATTCTTTTCTATAATTTAATGACTTTTCAGACAAATTTCTAATTAGTGTAATCAATGGTATAAAAAATTGAGGCCTAATAACATACATTTTATCATATACATGAGATACATCTACTATGCCATTATTATAATATTCATTATCAATTTCTAGTAATGAAACTAAAACAGCATATTCACAGTTCTTTTCTTTTCTATCTTTATCAAGTTCCTTAAAGAAATCTTCATTTTTATGTTTAGTAGCTGTTTCATCTGCTTCATTTTTCATTTCAAACATAATAGATACTATTTCATTACCATCTTCATCATAATCTCTAAAAATGAAATCACCTTTAGAGCCACTTTTAGCGTCATTATCTTTTTCAAAATAAGAATTCTTAAATAATGGTCTTAATTTATTAAATTCCATATTACAATGCTGTTCAAGTGATTCACCAACCATTTTAGTAGATTGTTTAGCCTTAAAATCTTTATAATAAGCTATCTGCTCTTCTTTAAATTTAAGTTCATTTTCATATGATTCACTTAATTGCTTTTCTTTTAATTCAAATTCTTTACCTTTAATACTAAGCTCACTATTTAATGCATCTATTTTTTTATCCTTTTCTGTTATTGCTTTTTGTATTTCAAGTTCCTTTTTAGATTCAGATAATTCTAATTGTTTTTTTAATTCAGCTATTTCTAGAGCTCTCTTATTTAATAATTCATTATATTCTTTTTCTATATCCATTTTAGTTATTTTTATAGAATTTTCTTTATCTTTCTTAAACTCTTCTTCTCTTAATGAAACTTCTTTTTGAAATTCATGATCTCTTATTTGTTTAACAATTGATTCATAATCCATTTCGCTAATTTGAAATACCGTACCACATTTAGGGCATTTTATTTCATTCATATTATCACTCCTTAATATGCATTTATTTTTGACAAGAAAGATTTTAAATCTTCGTTTTTAGGATTTAAAAAAATTTCTTTACTACTTGCATCCTCTTTAATTATACCATCATCCATAAATACAACTCTAGTACAAAAACTCTTTATGAAGTTCATTTCATGAGAAACTATAATCATAGTCATTCCTTCTTTAGCTATTTTTCTCATTAAATTAGTTACTTCACCAATCATTTCTGGATCAAGTGCACTAGTTGGTTCATCAAATAATATTATATCTGGTTTCATAATTAATGTTCTAACAATTGCTACTCTTTGTTTTTGTCCTCCTGATATCTCGTGAGGATAGTTATTAGCTATATCTTCTAGACCAATTTCTCCTAAAAGTTCATGTGCCTTCTTAATGGCTTTTTCTCTACTCATAATTTTAAGTAATACTGGAGATAATATTATATTTTCTAGAACTGTTTTATGGTCGAACAAATTAAATTGTTGAAATACCATACCAATTCTTCTTCTAATATCTTTATTTGAATCACCATCAAGTAAATTGTTACCTTCAAACATTAATTTACCACTATCAGGTGTTTCAAGTAAATTAATGCATCTTAATAATGTAGATTTGCCACAACCAGAAGGTCCAATTATTCCAACTATTTCACCCTTTTTAACTTCTAAATTAATACCTTTTAGTACTTTTTTAGAGCCAAAATTCTTTTTTAAATTATTTATTTTTAACATTATTTAACCTCTTTTCCATAGTATTTATTAATTTACTTAAGAACAAAGTTATAATTAAATAAATAATAGCAATTAATATTAATGGGAAGAAATAATCATATGTTCTAGATGCTATTATATCAGATGCTTTAGTCAATTCTACAATTCCAATATAAGCACCTATAGATGTTTCTTTTACTAATGTTATAAATTCATTTCCTAGCGCAGGTAAAATATTCTTAATAGCTTGTGGAAATATTATATTTTTCATTACTTGGTAATAATTTAATCCTAGAGAATATCCTGCTTCCCACTGTCCTTTATTAATAGATGAAATACCTGCTCTAATGATTTCAGCTACATATGCTCCACTATTTATACCAAATGCAAGAGCTCCAACTAAAACAATATTTATATTAGTTTGCTTAAAAATCACATAATATATAATCATAAGTTGTAATGTTGAAGGTGTACCTCTTATCACAGTTACATAAGCTTTAGATATTAGATTTAATAATTTTAAATGATTAGTATTTTCATATACATTCCTAGAAACAGCAGCAATAGTTCCCAAAAAGATACCAATTATTACAGCACATACTGCTATTAACAAAGTATTTTTTAAACCTTCTAAAATATATTTATATCTACCATCATATATTACGCTTTTATATATTCTATTAAATATAGTATTTTTACTAGTATCATTATCATTAATACCCATATGATATAGTATATAACTATCTATTTCTCCACTATCTTTTAATTCATTAATCACTTCATTCATAACATTTAATAACTCAGTATTGCCTTTTTTAACAATCATACCATAACTATCAGTTACAAGTTCACTATCAAGTATTCTCATATTATCAGTAATCAATTCACGAGCAGGTAAATCATCCATTACAACTGCATCTACTTTATTATCTTTTAAATCTTGAATAGCCGCTAAAAACTTCTTTTCACGTACCAATATTACAGAAGGATAGTTTTCAGTTAAGTATCCATCTGCAACAGATCCAAGTTGAACTGCAATTTTTTTATTATTAATATCTTCGAGATTATAAATTGTACTATTTTTATTAACAATTACTATTTGCTTAGATTCAGAATAATTAATTGTGAAGTCAACTTCTTCTGCTCTTTCCTCTGTATAGCTAATCCCAGCAGCACCAAAATCACTTTTACCAGTTTTTACTTCACTTATAATTGAATCAAATGCAATATCTTTTATAACTAATTTTTTATTTAATCTTTCTGCTACCTTTCTAGCAATATCTACATCTACTCCAACTATTTCTCCATTAGAATAATATTCATAAGGTGCAAATCCAGCTTCAGTAGACATAACAAGTTCGTCTTTTGATTGTGAACAACTTGTTAACAAAAAAACACAAAATATAATTGTTAATATCTTTTTCATATTTACCTCTATTATAATAATAACACATTTTGACAAAGAAAAAAGCACTAAAAGTGCTTAATTTCAATTTTATAATATTAATAGCGCTACTGTTAAAATTATCATATTAACAAGGGCAACAACAATGATAACTTTAGTAACCCATTTAATCCATGTAGCAAATTCTACTCTAGCAAGTTTAAGTCCACCCATTATAGCTCCACAAGTTGGAGTAAATAAGTTAACCAATCCATTAGCAGCAACCATTCCCATAATTGTAGCTTCTACTGAAAAACCTATTTCACTAGCAAGTGGCCCCATAATTGGAGTAGATAATGATGCAAGTCCACTTGAAGATGGAACAAGTACAGATAAAATTACATGTAAGATATAGTTAAGTGGTCCAAATACTACTTTTGGCATACTACTTAAAGATTTTGCTGCATTAAAGATAATATAATTATCTAAATGAGTTTGAGTCATTAATACTGATGCTCCACGAGCAACTGCAATAACAAGTATTACACCTACCATATCATCAGCACCATCAATAAATGTATCAACAAATTCATTTTCGCCAGTTCTATTAATAAATCCAATTACTATAGTCATTATTAAGAACCATAATGTTGATTCTTGGAAATACCATTCACCTAATGGTAAACCAGTAATTGTTGAGAAGAAATGACCTTTAGTAAAGAACTCAATACCAAAATCTTCCCAAGGAATAAATCCTATAATCATAATTACAAATGTTAATAAGAATAATAACAACGTAACTTTTTGTTTACCAGTAAGTTTAACATCTTCTTTCTCGCTATCTTCTTTAACCCCATAAGTTTCTTCCATAGCTTCTTGTTCTTGTAATGATAAGAAAGTTGAACCTTTTCTCTTAATTACTTTTTTAGCATAAGAAACTACAAATAACATACAGATTAAATAACTTGTTAACCATAACGCAACACCTATTCCAATTATTGCTCCTTGATTAACAGCAATTCCTTCAGGTAATGCATCAATTGCAGCACCTACTGCAAATGGGTTAATTGTTGATCCTAAAACTCCACTTCCAGCACCTAATAATACTGTTGCAGATGCAACTAATGTATCCATTCCTGCTGCTACCATTGCAACACTTAATAATGCATAGAAACCAACAGTTTCTTCAAGCATTCCATAAGTTGTTCCTCCGATAGAGAAAATAAACATTAAAATTGCAATTAATACTAATTCTTTCCCCTTTAGTTTTTTAATTAAAACTTTAATACCTGTTTCAATAGCACCAGTTTTAGTAACTATTTTTAAGAATGCTCCTAAAATAAGTACAAATAAACAAATATCTATTGCATCAGCGAACCCAAGTATTGGGGCTAAAAATGTCTGTGATAATGTTGCTGCAATAACACCACTACCATCAATAATTTCTTCACCATTAAATTGTGCTTCTGGTAATAAATGAGTAATTATCGCAAGAACAAATATAAGCAATAAGATAATAGTGAAAGCAGATAAGGCAAACGTTCTTTTTTTAGTTGGACGCATCCTTTTTTTCTCTGAAACTCCCATAAATTCTATTTCCCTCCTTCTATGGCCGTACCAGTTTTACCTTCTATTGCAAACTTAGCTTTTGCTAAAGACGTTATAATAGCCTTCTTGCCCTTAGAATGCTCAACAAAATACAAACATGCTTCAATTTTAGGAAGCATAGAGCCTTCAGCAAACTCCTTGTTTTCAATATACATTTTTGCCTGAGAAATGCTAATATTACCAAGTTTTTCTTCATTTGGCTTGTTATAATTAATACTAGCTTTTTCTACAGTTGTTAAGATTAGAAGAATATCAGCATTTAATTCACGAGCTAGTAGAGCACTTGTTCTATCTTTATCGATAACAGCATCTACACCTTGATATCCGTGTTTAGTTTTAATTACTGGGATTCCTCCTCCTCCACATGTAATAACTATATTTTTCTCTTCTACCATTTTTTCAATAGTAGATAGTTCGCATATTTTAATTGGCTTAGGAGATGGAACTACTCTTCTATAACCACGTCCTGCATCTTCTTTATAAGTACCAGCACCACTTCTAGCAAGTGCTAATGCTTCCTTCTTTGTATAAAATGTTCCGATTGGTTTAGTAGGATTACTAAATGCAGGATCCTTTTTATCAACTTCAACTTGAGATACAATAGTTGCTACTTTTCTTCTCATTTTTCTTTTTTCAAATTCTGCTTGCATAGCTTGTTGCAAATGATATCCAATATATCCTTGGCTCATCGCACCACATTCTGCAAAAGGAAATGCATCATCAGGATTAGATGTATTAGACATTGCCTTATAAATCATACCTACTTGAGGCCCATTTCCATGTGAAATAATTATTTCATGCCCCATAGCAACTAAATCAACTAATCTTCTTGCCGTTTTTTTAACTGTTGCTAATTGCTCACGAGCATTACTTCCTAATGCATTGCCACCCAATGCTACTACTATTCTACTCATCTTTCAACGTCTCCAACATTACTGCTTTTATTGTATGCATTCTATTTTCTGCTTCCTCAAATACTCTTGATTGTGAAGATTCAAATACTTCATCAGTAACTTCCATTTCTTTTAATCCAAATTTTTCATATATATCTTTTCCAATTGTTGTATCTATATTATGGAAAGAAGGTAAACAATGCAAGAAAATTGCTTTTGGATTTGCATTTTCCATTACTTTTTTATTAACTTGATATGGTTGTAATAATTTAATTCTTTCTTCCCATAATTCCATTGGTTCACCCATTGAAACCCAAACATCAGTATATATTACATCAACGTTTTTAGTAGCTTTCATAATATCAGTTTCAAGTCTAATTGAACCCTTTGTTTCCTTGCATATTTCTTCACATTTTTTAACTAATTCTTCATTTGGAAATAAATCTTTAGGAGCTGCACATACAAAATTCATTCCTAATTTAGAACATACAACCATTAATGAATTTCCTACATTATTTCTTGCATCTCCACAGAAGCATAATGTTTTACCTTTTAACTCACCAAACTCTTCTTTAACAGTTAATACATCTGCTAACATTTGAGTAGGATGAAATTCATTAGTTAAACCATTCCATACTGGTACACTTGAATATTTTGCTAAATCTTCAACTATTGTTTGATCAAAACCTCTATATTCAATACCATCATACATTCTACATAATACTCTTGCTGTATCAGCTATAGTTTCTTTTTTACCAAGTTGTGATCCAGTTGGACCAATATATGTAGCTTGCATTCCTAAATCAACTGCTCCAGCTTCAAAAGCACATCTAGTTCTTGTTGAATCTTTCTCAAATATTAGTGCTACTTGTTTATCTTTTAAATATCTATGTGATTCATGATTTCTTTTTTGCTTTTTTAATGTAGCTGCAACTTTTAATAAGTGATTTATTTCAGTAGGAGTAAAATCTAATAGTTTTAAAAAATCCCTTCCTCTTAAATCTACCATTCTACATCCTCCCTAACAAGTGGCATACTCATACATCTAGGTCCTCCACGTCCACGTCCTAGTTCAGCACCATGTATTTCAATAACTTTTATACCTTCTTTTCTAAGAACATCATTTGTAACATTGTTTCTATCATAAACAATTACTGTTCCAGGAGCTATACATAATGTATTAGATCCATCATTCCATTGTTCACGTTCAGCTGCTACTTTATCTCCACCAGCACAAGGTATTAATTTAACTGGATGATTTAAATATTTTTCTAGTATTTCATCAAGAGGTGCATTTATTTCTTTAACATTTAAATCTTCATATGTATCAGGATCAAATCCTTCAGTTATTTCAAACACTTGTAATGTTCCCATAATACCTGGGTGATATGTAAATGTATATTTGTCAATTTGAGTAAATACAGTATCTAAATGCATAAAAGCACGGCTAGATGGAATATTAAATGCTAATATAGTATCAATCTTACATGATTGATCTTTAAAGAAATTTTTAGCAAGTTGATCAATTGCCTCTGGTTGTGTTCTTTGAGAAATACCAATAGCAATAATATGATCATTTATATTTAATAAATCTCCACCTTCAGTATGCCAATCATATTTTCTATTATAATATAAAGTTGTTTTATTATAATCAGGATGATATTTGAATACATATTCTGCATAAATACATTCTCTATTTCTAGTAACAGAATACATTCTATTTAAATCAACACCCTCTCCGACACTAGCAAAATTATCACGAGTAAAATATAAGTTTGGCATAGGATCAGCAATAAAAATATCTATAGTATTTATCATATCAACTAAAGTTTTCTCAACATCTCTTTGTTTCTTTGGTAAATCCCCTACTTTTATTCCTTCCATTGTCTTTAATACTAAATCTTTATTATTTTTAATACTTAATAAATAATTTTCAACAAGAGTTTTATACTTAATAGTATTAATTCCTGCTTCTCTCATAAATTGTCTTATAAACTTTAATTTAATTTCTTCACTTGAAGACAATACTTCAGCAACTAAATCTTCAAGATAAACAACTTCAACACCATTATCCCTTAATGTTTGAGCAAACGCATCATGCTCTTTTTGAGCATCTGGTAAAAATGGTATATCATCAAATAACAACCTTTCTAATGTATCAGGTGTTAAATTTAATAGTTCATTACCAGGTCTATGTAATAAAACCTTTTTTAATTTTCCTATTTCACTGGTTACATGAATATTCCCCATATCTATTCCTCCTACTATACATAACTATTATATCACACAAAAAAAATAAAACTAGATTGTTTTCACATATTTTTAACAATCTAGTTATTTTATTAATATTTATCCTCATATAATGTAGATAACTTATCATAATATTCACTTTTAATTTCATCTTTTTTTAAATAATCGTTAATAGTATCTATATCTTTACTAAGAACATTATCAAATTCTTTATTACCAAGTTCAGTTAATATATCGCTATATGCTTCAAAAAAATATTCATCGTATAAATCATGTTCTATCATATACATACACATCGCCACTGTATTATATAATTCAAGCATTTCATTTTCAAAATCACCTTTATTTATTTCGCATATACTATCGTTAATATCTTGTATATTATCAACATCTATTTTTTTATATTTACTATAACACTCATAAACTTTATTTTTAATATCTATATATTCTTTCATATTATCACTTACTTTCATATTTAATATTATTTTCATCTAAAAATTTAATAATTTCTAAAGAAGAAATACTTACTCCCAAATTAATAAATGGAGTATAAGATACTTTTCTTTCTTCAATTCCTCTTTTAACATTCATATCAACATCAAAATTTAAATCAAGTTGTTTTGTATATGATTGAATTCCATATATAATTCCTTCAGGTGAAAAAACAGGTCCACCACTTTGCCCTCTAATACCAGGAGAACTAGTTTCAAACATAGACGTTTTCCCTTTTTCATCCATTACTAATCTAGTAACTATTCCATCCATTGGAAATAATGGGAAATGGAAGACTACATCATCTTTAATAACTATATTTTTCTTTTCTTCCGAATATTCAAAGCAACTATATTCTGGAAAAGCAAAGCCCAATTTACACACACTTTGACCTTGTTCAGGTATATTTTTTGCAAATATCGGATAATTATCAACTTTAAACTTAATTCCTTTAAATTTAATAATAGCTATGTCAAGATATTCATGTAATTTAATTTCAATTTCAAAATCTTTATTAACATCAAATGGTAAATTAATATTAGTTAGTACTATAGAAGAATTAGTAAGATTATATTTCTTCTCAACTTCTCTTTTTTCACTTGCATTTTTACATTTAGATATTTCTTTAATTATTGAAGAATATTTTTCTCTTAATCTATCATTGATAATAAATTCTTGTGCAACATGTTTACAAGTTAATATGTCTCCTTCTTCATTTATAACAATCATTGTTCCAAGTCCATGTTCTATTTCATTAGAACCATAATACTTTATACCTTCAACAAAAGGTATTAAAAATTTAGAATTATATTTTATACTCTTCTTATACATAAATCCACCCACATCAATTATAACATTTTAACAA
>CACYWH010000023.1 GCA_902778125.1 uncultured Erysipelotrichaceae bacterium
TTTGGTTCTTTTCTAATTCTTGTCATATTATCCCTCCAATTTTATTATAACAAAAAATGTAGACCGTTTTTATGTGTCTACATTTATCTTACAACTTCACAATTTTCTGAAATGCTTTTTTTATTGCTTATAAATATGTTTAATTCATCAAAATAATTAGGTTCACTACCTTTTTCATAATAACAAATATATCCATTAGAAGCTATTTTTCCGCTAATAGGATCTATAATAGCAGCAGTTATAGTATCTGGTATTTCATACCAACTTTTTTTATTGTCATAAATATTATCAATAGTTTTAGCCCATATTTTTTTAACTATTTTTGATTCAGTGCTTTTAACTTTCGAATTATCATCATTACCAGCCCAAACCATAACTAAATAATCTTTATTATATCCAATTGTCCAATAATCTGTTGCTGTACTACCACTTTTAACTGCATATTTTCCGCTTAAATCATTAGAAATACTCAGTAATGTCGGAGATGAATAATTAACAAGAGAATAATTATAAGTAGATGTTAACAAATTATTTAAAATATAAACATATTTTTTATTTAATAAATACTCATTTTTATATTTATATTCATATATAATATTTCCTTTATTATCAGTAATTTTCTCAATTAAATGTGGATTTTCATGTTTCCCTTCATTAGCAAGTGTAATAAAACCATTACTATAATCTAAAATATTTATTTCAGTTGTACCAAGTGCAGATGAAGCAATTTCTTTAACGTTAGTATTAATTTTTACTCTTTTAATAGTGTTAGATAACGTATCCATTCCTAAAAACAAATGTGTTTTCATTGCATATATATTATCTGAGTAAGCTATTGCTGCAAGCATAGATATTTCTTTATCTGCATATATATTACTAGCATTTTTAGGAGAATAACTAGTATTACCTAAATTAAAAGTTGTTTTCTCACTTAAAAAAGTTGAAGAAGGCGTAAATCCATTTTCAAGAGCTGAATAATATAAAAAAGGTTTAATTGTAGATCCAACTTGTCTTTTTGATGATGTAGCTCGATTAAATTCTGAAATTGAATAGTCTCTACCTCCAACAAGAGCAACAACTCTGCCACTATTTGGTTTTATTACAACAGATGCCACCTCCATTGACGTATTTGACATTTCATTTTCAATATTTGTTTCTAATAATTTTTGAACATCTTTATCTAAATTTGTGTATATTTTTATACCATTATTATCAATTAATAAATCTTTAATTTCAGTAATATTCTCTATTTCTTTTAATACAGCATCTTTATAATAGTATATACTAGTTAATTCTTTTTTTTCGTTTTTTCCATATATGTTTAAAGGTTTATTAAATATTTCATTCATTTGAGACTTTGTAATATATTTATTATTAACCATAGAATTAAGTACATCTTTTTGTCTTTTTTTTGCATTTTCAAAATTGGTAACTGGATTATAATAAGTAGGATTTTTTGGTATGCCTACTATTAATGATGCTTCTTCTAAAGTAAGTTCACTAGGTTCTTTATTAAAATAAAATTTAGCAGCATCTTTAATACCATAATTTCCTGCTCCAAAATTAATGGTGTTTAAATAACCTTCTAGTATTTCATCTTTTGAATAGTGAGTTTCAAGTTCTATTGTAAGTAGTGCCTCTTTAATTTTTCTTTTTAGTGTTTTATCAAAAGTTAAATAAAGATTTTTTACATATTGTTGTGATATAGTTGATGCCCCCTGTTTGATTTTTCCACTTGTTATATTAACAATTAAAGCCTTTATTATTCTAAAATAATCAAAACCTTTATGTTTATAAAAATTTTTATCTTCAACAGAAACAATAGCGTTTTTAACATCATCACTAATTTCATTTAAATTTACATATTCACTTTCGTTTCGTTCTTCGAATATATCATTATTATCTTTATCGTAGAAAATAATGTTTTTATTTGTGTTAATACTAAATTTAGGTGTGATAAAAGCATAAACATAAAATGATATGTTAACTATAATAAAGGTGAATATAGAAAATAAAAATAATTTAACTAAGAATAAAGTTTTTTTCATAAAATATACCCAATAATTATTATGTATAATAAATGAGCAAAAAATACTTGATTTATTAAAAAAAATAAGTATAATTTTAATGGAAAGAAATATAGGCTTTAAGGAGGCTTAATTATGAAGTTTAAAACTATAAGTAAAGAAGATTTAGAAACTATGTCTTTTGATGATATAGCTTATGTTATTTTAAAAGAAAAAAATAAAAAGATGAAAATTAGTGATATTTTTAGAATTATATGTGATGAACTAAATCTAGGTGATGCGGCATTTGAATCACAAATTGGTGATTTCTTTGCATTAATATCTACTGAAAAAAGATTTATTCAATTAGAAAAAGGATATATAGATTTAAGAGAAAATCACACTTCTGAAATTAATATAAATGAAATAGAAGATGATAGTGAAGATGAAGTAATAGATGAAGATAAAGATGAATCTGATTCAACAGATGAAGATGAAAATAATAATTACTATGATGATATTGATGACATGGATGATGATGGACCCGATGATGATTTAAAAGATTTAGTAATTGTTGATGAAGAATATGGAGACGAATCAGATTTATAGCTAGTTTTTCTTAAATATTAATAACGAAAGGAGAAAATATGAAAGAAAGATTAGAAATAATAGAAGAAAGATATGAATTTTTATGTAATGAATTATTAAAACCTGAAATATATGAAGATTACAAACAAATGAATGTTCTTCAAAAGGAAAAAAATTCACTTGAAACAATAGTACAAACATATAAAAAATATAATACTGTTTTAGATGATATTGAAGCAGCTAAAGAAATGATGAAAGATCCTGAAATGAAGGATTTTGCTAGTGAAGAACTAGATAAATGTCATTTAGAAAAAGATGAATTAGAAAATAAATTAAAAATTATGTTATTACCTAAAGATCCTAATGATGAAAAAAATGTTGTTGTAGAAATTAGAGGAGCAGCAGGAGGAGATGAGGGTAATATATTTGCTGGAGATTTATTTAGAATGTACAGTAAATATGCTGAAAAACAAGGCTGGAAACTTGAAATTACTCATCAAGTAGAAGGTGAAAGTGGTGGATATTCACAAATAGAATTTATGTTAAGTGGTGAAGCAGTATATTCTAAAATGAAATACGAAAGTGGAGCTCATAGAGTTCAAAGAGTACCTGAAACAGAATCTGCTGGTAGAGTACATACTTCTACTGCAACTGTGCTAGTAATGCCAGAAGCCGAAGAAGTTGAAATAGAAATAAAAGATAGTGATATCAGGGTAGACATTACTAGAAGTAGTGGTGCTGGTGGTCAATGTGTAAACACTACAGATTCAGCAGTTAGAATTACACACCTTCCTACTAATATTGTTGTATATTGTCAAGTTGAAAGAAGTCAAATTAAAAATAAAGAAAGAGCAATGCAAATTCTTAAAACTAGATTATATGATTTAAAACAACGTGAACAACAAGAAAAATTAGGAAACGAGAGAAAGAGTAAAATAGGAACTGGAGATAGATCTGAAAAAATTAGAACTTATAATTATCCTCAAAATAGATTAACTGATCATCGAATTAATTATA
Organism: uncultured Erysipelotrichaceae bacterium; assembly: GCA_902778125.1. GTDB lineage: Bacteria > Bacillota_I > Bacilli_A > RF39 > UBA660 > CAG-1000. Next base: position 3,612 of record CACYWH010000023.1, read on the forward strand.
CAGTTATGCACCTAGATAAAATTATGGAAGGGGATTTAGAGGATTTAATCCAAGCATTAATTACTGCAGATGAAAAAATGAAATTAGGGGAAAGTAATGCTTAATAAGCTAGAAGAATTGGGTATCTCAAAAACTGAAGCATTAGAATTATTAAAAGTAAGTAAAGATATTGATTCTGATTATCAAAGAATTAAGCAAGGTTATCCAATTCAATACTTAATTGGATATGTAGATTTTTATGGGTTTAAAATAAATGTTAATGAAAATGTATTAATACCAAGATATGAAACAGAATTTTTAGTAGAAAAAATAATTAAATATTCAAAAATGTTTAATGATAAAATTAATATTTTAGATATAGGTACTGGTAGTGGTGCGATAGCAATCTCTTTAAATAAAATGATAGATTCAAATGTTATTGCAGTTGATATAAGTGATGAAGCATTAGAAGTTGCTAGAAATAATAGCAAAATAAACAATGCTAATATAAATTATATTAAAAGTGATCTTTTTGAAAACATTAGTGAAAAGTTTGATATTATTGTTAGCAATCCACCTTATATTAGTGAAGATGAAAAAATTATGGATAGTGTTGATAAACACGAGCCTCATTTAGCTTTATATGCAAAAGAAGACGGATTATATTTTTATAGAAAAATATTAGAAAATGCTTATAAATATTTAAATAAAAAATTTATTATTGCATTTGAAATAGGATGGTGGCAAGCTAACTTAATAAAAGATATGGCACGTACTTATTTTAATAATTCAAAAATCATTATTGAAAATGATTTAAGTGGAAAAAACAGATATATATTCATAATAAATGAATAAAAAAATAATAAACCAACCAATATTAAATTGAAAGGTTGGTTTTTAAATGAAAAAAATATTGGTAATAATTATAGTTTTAGCAACATTATTCTTATTAACAAAAAATAATTATGATTTAACTAAGGATGCAATTAGATTTAGAGTTATAGCTAATAGTAATTCTACTAAAGATATTATTATGAAGCAAAAAGTTGTAAATTCACTAAAAAAAATAGTATTTAAAGAAAATAATACAAAAGAAGAAACTAGAAATAATATTATAAATAATATTAGTAATATAGAAAATAGCATAGAAGATTTATTTAAGACAAATGATTACAATGAAACATATAATATAAGTTATGGTTTAAATTATTTTCCTAAAAAAGAATATAATGGCGAAACATTCGATGAAGGTGAATATGAAAGTCTGGTAGTTGAAATAGGTGAAGCTAAAGGAAATAATTATTGGTGTATATTATACCCTCCTTTATGTATGGTAGATGAAGAATATGAGCCAAGTAAAACTAAATATAAATTTAAAATATATGAAATAATTAGGGGACTATTTTAATGTAAATAAAGTTAAATTAATTGATAAAAACTAATTTTAATAGTATATTATAATTAGAAAGGCATGTGAGTTTATGTCAAAAATAATTATAAATGGCAACAAAGAATTAACAGGGGAAGTTAAAATTAGCGGAGCAAAAAATAGTGCAGTTGCTTTAATACCCGCAGCTATACTAGCACGTAATAAAAGTATTATTTATAATGTACCAGAAATAAGTGATATAGATTACTTATTAAATATAATGGAATTATTAAATTGTAAAATAGAACATAAAAATGATAGTTTGATAATTGATTCATCAAATATTATTAATAAACCAATACCAGAAGAACTAAGTGTTCAAATGAGAGCATCTTATTACTTTATGGGAGTCTTACTTGCAAAATTTGGTAAAGTTGAAATATCATTTCCAGGAGGTTGTAATATAGGCGCACGTCCAATAGACATACATATAAAAGGATTTGAAGAATTAGGTGCTAAAGTAGAAATTGTTAAAAACAGATATACAATAACAGCTGAAGAATTAAAAGGTAAAAAAATATATTTTGATTTTCCTAGTGTAGGAGCAACTATAAATATTATGTTAGCTGCTGTTGGTGCTAAGGGAACTACAATAATAGAAAATGCAGCAACTGAACCAGAAATTGTAAATGTAGCTTCATTTTTAATAAACATGGGAGTTAAAATAAGAGGAGCAGGTACAAAAACAATTGAAATAGAAGGCACTAAAGAATTAGACAATGGTGTATGTGAAGTTTTCCCTGATAGAATCGAAAGTGGAACATATATAATTATTGGAGCATTACTTGGAAAAGATTTAAAAATTAAAGGAATAATAAAAGAACATATTGAAGCTTTACTTATGAAACTTGAAGAGATAGGAATAAAATACAAAATAGAAAATGATACTTTAACTATATCTAAATGTGATAACATTAAATCAACATATATAAAGACATTAGTATTCCCTGGCTTTCCAACAGATTTACAACAACCAATGACAACTTTATTGACACAAGCACATGGAAAGTCAATAATTGAAGAAACATTATATGAAAATCGTTTTAAAAATACATACGATTTAAACAGAATGGGTGCAGTAACAAATGTTTTATCTTTAAATAAGTTAGAAATCAAAGGTCCAAGAAAACTTAAAGGTACAAAAGTAATTGCAACAGATTTAAGAGGTGGTGCTTCACTTTTAATAGCGGGTTTAATTGCTGAAGGTACAACAGAAATCGAAAATAGTGAATACATATTAAGAGGATATGGAAACGTTATCGGTAAACTAAAATCAATTGGTGCGGACGTTGAAATATGTGAGTAATAATAATTAAAATAACTAGTAATATTTATTAGGTGATTAAATGAAAAAAATAAATATTATAGTTATTTTTTTTACTGCATGTTTTTTAGCATTTTTAATATATTTAAAATATAACAAGGATGAAACTAAAATACTTATACTTGGAGATTCTAATCTTATAGATTTATCTGATAATAACTATGTTTATTATTTAAATAAAAAATATAAATATATAAATTATAAATTTACTGATGAATATAAAAAATATAATGAAATCGAAAATGATATTAAAAATAATAAATATATTTACTTTAAAGGGAAAAGAACATATTTAAATCAAGAAATTAGTTCTTCTAATATTATTATAATTAATGCAAATAATTTAGAATATTTATCTAAATGTAATAAATCAAGAAGAATTATAAATGAATATAATATAAAAATATATAATGATATTACTAGTTTAGTAAATATAATAAAAAGAATCAGTGATGCTAAAATAATTATAATAGGAAATACATGTACACATAATAATATAAAATCTTTTAATAATAATTATTATAATTACATAGATGTGAGTGAAATATATGATTCTAAAGCAATAAATAGTTCTGAATATCTTTTATATAAAAAGATAGATGAATATGTTAAAAACTAAATTAACACTTGATTTTAAGTGAAAATGTATGTATAATACTCAATGAAGTTATTTCTATAACTTATAAAAGTTATGGCGAGGAGGAATATAAATGAAAAAGGGTATACATCCTGAACTAAAAGTTTGTAAGGTAAAATGTGCTTGTGGTAATGAATTTGAAGTAAGATCAACTAAAACAGAAATACAATTAGAATCTTGTCCTAAATGTCATTCATTCTACACAGGAAAATATAAAACTGTTAAAACTGGAAATGTTCAGAAATTTAAAGACAAATATGGAATCACTGATTAATAGTGATTTTTTTCTTGGAGACAATTATGGAAATAAATGGAGAAAACATAAATATAGATGATTTATTTAATCAAAAATATATGCATAAAGAAATAAAAAAAGGTATATTTTTATCTGATAATCAGTGTGAAATATTAAATAGTTATGGAATCAGTTTAAATGATTTTTCTAGTATAGAAGAATTAATATATTTAATTGATGAAATATTAGAGGATAATCCAGATGCTTCTGACTTAGAAGGTGTAGAAGATGAAATATCTGAATTTAATTATTATGCTAATACTAATAAATAATTCTTATAATAAACATAATATATTCACAAAAATTTCACAGATGATTATTATATTATAAGCAAGAGATGTATCTATGAAAGTATTAATTGTAGATGATGAAAAATTAATAAGAGACGTTATAAAAGAATATTGCCTTGGAAGTAATTATACTGTATTAGAGGCAGAAAATGGTGTTGAAGCAATAGAAAAAGCTAAAGATGCAGATATTATTATTATGGATATAATGATGCCTAAAATGGATGGATTTTCTGCTTATAAGGTTATAAAAGAAAGATATAATACTCCAACAATTGTTTTATCTGCTAGAAATGAGGAATATGATGTTTTAGCGGGATTTGATTTAGGAATAGATGATTATATGACTAAACCATTTAGTCCTAAAGAATTACTTGCAAGAATAAATGCTGTTATTAAAAGATATAAAGGTGAAGAAGAAAGTTTTGTTTATAAAAATTTAAAAGTAGATTTTCTTGGCCACTCTGCATATATAAATGGAAAAGAATTACCTTTAACTCCAAAGGAATATGATTTACTTGTTTATTTTATAAATAATAAAGGAATAGCATTATCTCGTGAACAGTTATTAAATAAAATATGGAATTATGATTATTTAGGAAATGATAGAACAATAGATACTCATATTAAAATGTTAAGAAATAATTTAGGTGAGTATAGAGATTTAATAACTACTGTAAGAGGAATGAGGTATAAATTTGAAACCAAAGAGTAAAAAAATTAAGAGAATTATTATTACGGGCTTGATTATATTTTCAAACTTTATTTTGTTATTTGTTTTTTTGATGCAAATAGTTCTTTTAAATAAATTTTATGAAATATATAAAACTAAGCAATTAGAAACAGTAGAAAAAGAAATAATAAGTAATGAAGTAGTAACTAAAAATTTACTTGAAGATATAGCTTTTAATAATGGAATATGTATATCAGTTTATTCTGATGGAGTAATTGAAACAATATCTAATATTTATAATAAAGGTTGTATTATTGGCGACAAAAAAACAAGTGAAGAATATGTAGATGAATTTATAAAAAGTGGTAAAAAAGAGGATACTAAAATACTATTTAGTAGAAAATATGGTAATAAAACAATAATTAAGTCTATAAAATTAAATAATACAACATATATATTTTTAAATTCTTCATTAAAGCCTTTAGATGCATCAATAGAATTATTAAAAAGTCAATTTACTTATATAGTAATTATAACATTGTTAGTTTCAGTAATTATTAGTTATTTCTTATCTAAGATGATATCTAATCCAATTATTAAAATAAGTGATTCTGCTAAAAAATTAGCTAATGGCAATTTTGATGTTAAATTTGATACTGATACTGGTTTATATGAAATAAATGAATTATCTGAGACATTAGAACTTGCTAAAAATGAGTTATCTAAAACTGATGAATTGAGACGTGATTTAATGGCAAATGTTGGTCATGATCTAAAAACACCATTAACAATGATAAAAGCATATGCTGAAATGACTAGAGATTTTGAAAACCAATCAGTTCAAAAAAGAAATGATAATTTAAATATCATAATAGAAGAAACAGATAGATTAAATATATTAGTACAAGATATTCTTGATTTATCTAAACTACAATCTAAAACTTATGAATTAAAATATGAAAAATTTGATTTAGATGAACTGATTAGAAATGTTATTAAAAGATTTTATATACTAATTGATAATGAAGGATATCAAATAGTTTACGATAATAATAAATCAATAATGATAAATGCTGATAAAAAAAGAATAGAACAAGTAATATATAATTTAGTTAATAATGCAATTAATTATACTGGTGATGATAAGAACATATATATAAATATAAAAAATAAAAATAAAAATTTAATAGTTGAAATTGTTGATACTGGAAAAGGAATTGATAAATCTGAGATAAAACATATCTGGAATAAATATTATCATAATGAGAAGAAACATAAAAGGAATGCTATCGGTACAGGACTTGGTTTATCAATAGTAAAAACAATTTTGGAAAATCATAATTATAAATATGGTGTTAAAAGTTCAAAAGGGAAAGGTTCAACATTCTATTTTGAAATAGATAGTAAAGATGTGTTATAATTATAAAAACAAGGAGTTTTTATGAAAAAGTTTATATGTAGTAATTGTGGATATATTATAGAAAAGGAATCATTAGAAGAAGACTATGTATGTCCTATGTGTGGTTCATTAAAAGATAAATTTGATGTAGTTAAGAATAATTCTTATGACAATTTAGATGCAATAATAGATTCAGTGTTAGAAGATGCATTAGAAGAAAATGTAAATAAAATAATTAATGACAATTTAGAGGACAAAAAAGTTAGAATCAGTGATTACAATCATTGTATTGTTAGAATACCAGAAAAATGTATTAATTGTGGACAATGTAAAAAGACTTGTGAAAAAACAGTTAATCTTTCATATGATTTAAACAAATGTAAAGAACCAATATGTATAGGTTGTGGTCAGTGTATATTGAATTGTCCTACAGGAGCATTAATACCAAAATATTGTTACAAAGAAGTTAAACAAATTATAGATGCAAATGAGAAAATAGTCGTAGCACTTGTATCTCCAGCTGTAAGAGTTTCTTTTGGTGAATGTTTTGGTTTATCTAGTGGAGAAAATACAGAAGGCAAAATTGTTTCTTCTTTAAAAAAAGTTGGTTTTGATTATATATTTGATACAGCATTTGGTGCAGATTTAACAATATTAGAAGAGGTAGCAGAATTTGCTGCTAGATTATCTAATAATGGACCAATGCCTCAATTTACAAGTTGTTGTCCTGCTTGGGTAAAGTATGCTGAAATATATCATCCAGAAATTCTTCCTAATTTATCAACTTGTAAAAGCCCTATCGGAATGCAATGTGCAATAATTAAGAGTTATTTCTGTGAACAAAAAGGAATAGACCCAAATAAAGTTATAACTGTTGCTATAACTCCATGCACTGCAAAGAAGATGGAAGCAAGAGATTATACGCCAAATATAGATTATGTAATGACTTGTAGTGAACTTTCAATTCTATTAAAAGAAGAAGATATTAATATAGATTCACTTACTGACAATCCATTTGATACCTTAATGGGTGAAAGTAGTGGAGCAGGAGTGATGTTTGGAACTACTGGCGGAGTGTGTGAATCTGTTATTAGGACATTAAATAGAATAATGACAAAAACAAATCTTAAAAAGGATGAATTAATTTTTGAAGATTTAAGAGGCTACGAAGGAATAAAAGAAGCAACAATAACAATTGATAAATATAAATTAAGAGTTGCAGTAGTACAACAAATGGCAAATCTAGAAGAATTATTAAAAGATAATAAATATAAAAAATATCATTTTATAGAAGTTATGAACTGTAAAGGCGGATGTGTAGGTGGTGGTGGTCAACCACTATGTCCAATTAAAGATCTTGATAAATATAGAATGGATAGATCAAAAGGATTATTTGATATAGATACAACTCGTGCTGCAAGATGTGCACATGATAATAAAGAATTAAAAATATTATATAAAAATTACTTAAAAAAACCACTTAGTGAAGAAAGTTTTAAATTATTACATACTTCATATAGTGATAAAAGTAATTTATTAAACGAATAGAAATGTGAAATTTCTATTTTTTTACATTTTTTTTAAAAAAAGTATTGACACTAAAAAACATATTTGATAATATATATTTGTCCAATAGATAATTAAAGTTATTTCTTGTAGTATATTTATTTAAATTTAATTATTTATATAAATATTCGTTTAAGTTATATATTTTAATTATTTTAGTGAAATAGTTCCTCATAAATTTGATATTTATGTAAAACTATAATATTATTATTCAAATATTATATTTATAGTTAATATTAAATTATTGATTGTTTATATTTTATTTATTTTTTCGTAATAATATTATTTAAAAAACTTATATAAATATTGAATTCTTCTTATTAATTTAAGAAATGGAATGCTTATCTACTAAGGACAAATGTTATAACGTTGAGAAAGTAAAACTCAAAATGATAAGATATTATGCTAAATACTGATAATATTTAGAAATATTTATATTAAGTTATAATTTAATTATTGTGATTTGATATAAATGATTCATAATTCAATTTCTGAAACTCGGAACAATCATGTTTTATCAGAACTGGTTGTTTTTTGTTGCAAAAAATTGTATCATTTTATTAGGAGATTATATGAGATATATTGTTATTTTTTCTACAACTATAATACTGGCTTTATTAATATTATTTTATCCAAGAAATTATTTGTTAAAATTCAAAGACTCTGTAACTATAGACTATGAGTCTATGAATACTGATAATCTTTGGACATATGAAATAGATAATGATAATTTAATGCTAGAAAATAATGTTAATAATTTGTGGAAATTTATTCCTAAAAAAGATGGAGAAACTATTTTAACATATTATTACAATAAAGTTGGTGAAAAATATAAATATAAAATTATTTATAAGTTTATTATCAAAGGAAATAAAATTATTTGGAAAGAAGGGGAAGGCCAAGGATTGTTAGATTATCCTAATCCATATTAATATACATATTTTTAAAAAAGTATGTATATTTTTTTATTATTTTGTGTTAATATAAATATATAGGGAGGTAAGATATGGAACCATATAAAGCAAAAAAATTACCATGCGAATATAATTTTTCTAAAGAATTATTAAAACTACTTTGTTTGGCAAAGGAATCATATGGAGAATATAAAGGTTATTTGAGAAATATGTCATATGATTATAGAAGCTTTTTAGAATGTTCATATACTAGCGATATATATTATTCATTTAAAATTGATAATAGTAAACTTGATAGTGCTGATATGTTTTTGATGCCATATAAAAATAAAAATAATGAATCAATAGTATTTAATAATATGAAAATGGCATTATTAAATGGTGTATCGTATACGGGACAAAATGGATTTGATTTAACTCTATTTAACAAATTAAATAAAATTATGCTTAATAATTGTTCTAAGAATAATAAAACTAAAGGTAGTGGTCACTTAAGAAAAGTACAAACTTATATATTAAAACCAGGTCTTGCTGGATCAAGTGTTTCGTTTATACCACCTGTATATACCGAACTAAATGAACTTATGAAGAATTTATGTGAATATATTAATTCATTAATTGATGAGCCTTTTATAGCAGAAGCAATTACACATTTTCAGTTACAAAGAATACATCCTTATGTTTCAGAAAATGGTAAACTTGGAAGAATGATTATTCCTATTCAATCTTCTTATTATAGAAAAGAAGCTCCAATATTATTCATAAGTGAAAGTATAGAAAATTTAAAAAATACTTATTTTACTTTACTAAGTAATGAAGAAGATAATATAGATGCATTTATTAAATTTATATTAGAATGTATTATAGATCAATGCTCAAGAAACATCAAAAAAATAAAACAATTAAATAAAATATATGAGCATGATTTAGAAGAATTTAAAACCGTAATAGGAGGATCTACAATATATAAGGTATATCCATTTATTGTTAAGAAAATATGTTTTACAACTAACGATGTAGTTAGTGAATGCAAATTACATATTAATTCTGTTAATAAAGTTTTAAATAAATTAGTAGAACATGGATATTTAGTAAAAGAAAAAAAGAAAGGTACAAATAGAGTAACTTTCTGTTATACTCACATGTTTGATGTGTTTTCTAAATAATCAATTATACTTATATAATAAGGTAAATTATTATAAATGTTTTCAAAATAATAATGTGCCTTATTTTTTATTTTATTTAATTTTATTATTAATTCATCAAATGATAATTTTTTAATGTATATAAATTTTTTAAGAATATTATAATTCTTTTTATAATTGAACATAAACATCTTTTTATATCCAGTTATATAATATTCAACATTTTGATAATAATATATATCACTGAATAAAATACTATTACATTTATTATATATTGTAAGTTCAACTATTAATCTTATTTCTAATGGATTAATAAATAATATATTTTTTAAAAAACTAATATAATTATCTAGATTAAAAATAAATTGTTCATAAGATGTAATATAATTCTTTTTATGTATTAAATTAGATGAAACTTTAATTTTATTGTTAGATAATTTTTTAATAAGTGAATTAAAATTTTCACTTTTACTAATGCAGATAATATCTGATATATTATTGATAATAGTGCTATCTAATTTATTCATTAGTATCATCTTCTAAAAACTTATGAATAGGTACATTTAAAACTTTTGATATTTTATATAAATTAGATATACTAATACCTTTTTTTGATTTATTACTTTCTAAACTACTAATATGAGAAACAGAAACATTAATTAATTCTGCAAGTTTTTCTTGAGTCATATGTATATCTTTATTATCATAAAGTTTTCTATATTTTTTAATATTTTTTCCTATAATACTATTTAATTTTTCTTGATTCATATTATCACCCACAATTATATATATTATAAATTAATATTTTATTTTTGTATAGTAGAGCATTACATTATTATATCTTAAAACAATGTAAAATTAGGTTAGGTGATGCTTATGACAAAATTTAAAAGAGACTTTAATTTCAATGAAAATATAATTGAAACTATTGCTTACAATGTTATAAAATATAGAAAAATAAATGGTATAACTCAAGAACAATTAGCGATTGATATTGGAGTATCTCCAGAATTTATTAGAAAATTTGAAAGTACAAAAGGTAGTGAAGGGTTATCATTACTATCTTTATATAAAATTTCAATTGTTCTTGATACTTCTATTGAAAAGTTTTTTGAAGAACTAGAAACTAATGATTGATAAAGAAGTTATCTATAGGAACATCTAATATTTTACTTATTTTATATAAATTATAAACACTTATTCCTTGATAAGTGTTTTTACTTTCTAGGTTACCAATTAAAGAAGTAGAAGAATTAATTAATTTAGCTAATTCTTGCTGAGTTATTTCACGTTTAGTTAAACTAAATAATTTTCTATAATATCTAATGTTATTTCCTATGATGGAATATAGTTCTTTTTCACTTAAAAATTTGATATTTTCTTCCATAATAACTCCTAGTAATATTTTGCCAAAAATTAAAAATTTTAACAATTTACTTAAAATGATAAATTATCATTCATAGTGATAATTTCTTTTTATTGCATTTTTTTCTTGAAAAAATGCCAAAAATAGTGTATTATTATTTGGACACGCGTATAGGGGTGGTAAATAATGGAAAAAATAATAAATTTTGCAGTTGTTGCTCATGTTGATGCTGGTAAGAGTACACTAGTTGATGCATTACTTAAACAAAATGGTGTTTTTAGAGAAAATGAACAAGTTGTAGATTGCGTAATGGATAGCGGAGATTTAGAGCGTGAAAGAGGAATTACTATAACTGCTAAAAACTGTGCTATAAGATATAAAGACTATAAAATGAATATAGTAGATACACCAGGACATGCTGATTTTTCTAGTGAAATAGAAAGAATAATTAAAACAGTTGACACAGTTGTATTATTAGTTGATTCAGCAGAAGGACCAATGCCTCAAACAAGATTTGTATTAAAAGAAGCATTAAAAAATGGTTTAAGACCTATATTATTTATAAATAAAATTGATAAAAAAGATGCACGTGCAGAAGAAGTTGTTAATATGACTTTTGATTTATTCTGTGAACTAGGAGCAGATAATGATCAATTAGATTTTAAAATTATATATGGTATAGCTAAACAAGGAATTGCTAAATATGAAGAAAATGATGATAATAATGACATTTCTCCACTTTTAGATACAATAATTGAAACTACTAAACCATTTGAGGGTAATGAAAATGATCCATTACAACTACAAATATCATCTTTGGATTATGATGATTATATTGGTAGACTTGGAATTGGTAGAATTAATAAGGGTAAAATAAAAGTAGGACAAACAGTTTCTATATCTAAAAATGATGGTTCATTAACTAAAGAAAGAATTAGTAAGATATTTATAAATGAAGGTATTAAAAGAAAAGAAGTTAATGAAGCTTATTATGGAGATATTGTAATAATTGCTGGATGTCCAGAAATATCTATAGGAGATACTATTTGTGATGTAGATCATGTAGATCCACTTCCAAAAATTGAAATAGAAAAGCCAACACTATCTATGAACTTTTTAGTTAATAGTAGTCCTTTCGCTGGTAAATCAGGCAAATTTGTTACTAGTAGACATTTAAGAGACAGATTAATGGCAGAACTTGAACGTAATGTTGGACTTGAAGTAGAAGAACTTCCTGATGGTGATGGATTCAAAGTATCTGGTAGAGGTGAACTTCATTTATCTATACTAATTGAGAACATGAGAAGAGAGGGTTATGAACTTAGCGTATCTAAACCAGAAGTTATTTTCAAAGATATAGATGGAGTAAAATCAGAACCATATGAAAAAGTAATTATAAATGTACCTAACGATTATAGTGGAACAGTAATTCAAGACTTAAGTGAAAGAAAGGGTACTATGGAATTAATGGAAAACGCTGAAGAAAATTATGTAAGACTTGAATTTAGTTGTCCTACTAGAGGCTTAATAGGTTATAGAAGTGCATTTATTACTAACACTAAAGGTGAAGGAATAATGGTACGTAGTTTTGATTCATATAAACCTTATGCAGGAGAAATAAGTGGACGTAAGAATGGTGTACTTGTTTCAATGGAAACTGGTAAATCATTTGGATATGCGCTTTATAATTTACTTGATAGAGGTACTATGATCATAGAGCCCGCTACTGACGTATATTCTGGTATGATAGTTGGAATTCATAATAGAGAAAATGATTTAAATGTAAATCCTTGTAAAAATAAAGAATTTTCTAATACAAGATCTTCTAGTAGTGATGAAGCAATAATACTTCCTAGACCTAAAACATTTACATTAGAAGAAGCACTTGAATTTATTGAAAGCGATGAACTTGTTGAAGTTACACCTGATGCAATAAGATTAAGAAAGAAAATTCTTGATGAAAAAGAAAGATTTAGAAGTAATAGATAAAACTGAAACAAAAGTTTCAGTTTTTAATTTAGAATAATATAACCATCTACTTTAAGTTTGGCACTACGGCATCACACTCATCAAATTAAAAAGTTATACACAAAAATGATTGATATAAAAACGTAAAGCAATTATAATTAATAATAGGTGATAGAATATGAAAAATAATAAAGGATTTACATTAGTAGAGTTACTAGCAGTAATAGCAATATTAGCAATACTTGTAATAATGGCATTGCCTGCAGTACTTAGAATGTTTGAAAAAGCAAGGATAGATTCATTTACAAATGAAGTAAATGTACTGGTAAGAACAACAGAACAACAATATCTACTAGGTGGAGGAATACCTCAATCATTTAATAGTAGTTCAAATAAATTACCACTTACTGGGAACTCAAGTTTAGAATATTGTGTAAGT
>CACYWH010000024.1 GCA_902778125.1 uncultured Erysipelotrichaceae bacterium
GGGGAGTACATCAATCTTGGGGTGGAGGAGATAAAACATTTTTAGCTTGTAACCCATTTGTAGTATGGACATATAAACAAGCAGGATTGAACATTTATGCAAACAGATCAAAAATGGGTAAATACACACCAGACACATGGGTAAACAAAAATGGAACTACCCAAAAATATGTTTATTATACTTCAGAAAGTTATGCTAGAAAAATTCCAATTTTCTCATTTTTTGTAGCTCCGGTAGGCTCTAAGAAAAAAATAGGAGATAATATAAAACAAATTGAAAAAGGTTTACCTGGGGATATACTTCAAAAAGGTTATTCATCTGCACATGAAATGTTAGTTGTAGATAAGTATGATGATGATATGGATGGTAAAAGTGATGGATATATAGTATTGCAATCTAGAGATATAGGATTGTGTTATGAGAAAGTTCCTCATACTATAGGAATTTTATATGACATGAGTGCTGTATTTGATAATACTGCTGGTTTTGCCGATATGCTTGAAGGTTGGCAACAATATTATATTCCAACAAGTGATTATCCAGCCTGGTTAAAATAATAAATAAAAAAGATACTAGCTATAAGTATCTTTTTGTTTATTTAACTTTTTTATTTATTTTAGATGTATCAACACCATCTATACTTATTTTACCAACTCTTGCATAAGAGAATCCTATAACACCTGCTAATCCTCCAATTGCAATATTGATTATTAGGCTTATAACAACAAATGGTATTAAAAACCATATTATTTTATTCATAATTAAACTTAGTTTAGCATTGTTTACGTCAGTTTTAACTGTAATTGTTGTCTTTTTACCATCAACCGGTGATTCCACATCTTTTAATGTTACGGTATACATTTTAGCATGTGATACGTAATCTATAGCACTTTGAAGCACTGATTTAACACATTCTTTTTTCTCTTCCTCATTCATATCTTTGCCATATGCTTTTTTAATTAATTTTAATGAACTTTTACCATCATTTTGTTCTTGATTAAAAATATATAGTGCTCTTAATTTATTATCTGAAAAATTCATATAAAAAACATAATCATCTGATTTAATATATTCTTTTACTTTTTTTGATAAAGTTGAATCGAATTTTTCTATCTTTTTTAATAAGACATCATTTATTTCACTTGATTTAAATTTTATCATATTATATACGATATTATATTTAACTGGATTATAAAAAGTTCCTATAGGAATCATACTTTCACCTCAAAATTATTATAGCAATTTTATAGTGCTGAAACAATGTATTTGATTATAAATAATATTGAAAATATGTAGATAATTGGGGATATTTCTTTTGCTTTTCCTTTATAGATATTAACAATAACATAGAATATAAATCCAAATTCTATTCCAGTAGTTATTGAGTAAGAAAGAGGCATCATAACAATTATAAAGAATGATGGAATAGCAATAAGTAAATCTTTCCAATTTATTGATCCAATATTCTCAAGCATTGATACACCAATTAAAATTAATATAGGTGCTACTGCTGCCATAGGGACGCATTTAATTATTGGATATAAAAGTAATGATAATGCAAAGCAAATACAAACGAATATAGAAGTAAGCCCAGTTTTTCCACCTGCTTCGATTCCTGCACTGCTTTCTAAATATGTGGTTGCATTACTTGTTCCAAACATAGAACCTATTATTGTTCCAAATGAATCTGCTACCATTGCTTTTTCTAAATTTTTAGGCATATTCCCATCTTTATCTATTTTAAATATTCCTGCTTTTTTGCCTGTGCCAATAAATATACCAATTGTATCAAATAAATCGGATATACATAATGTAAATACGGTCATTAATACAATTAATATACTTGATTGTGTTGTGAATAAACCACTAAAGTCTAATTTTAAAAAAGTTGGTTCCATACTTGGTAATATACTATAATTGCTAAAATCAGGAAGTGGGGTTATACCGCAAATCATACCAATTATAGTTGTAACAAGTATACCTTTTAAATAAGCACCATTGACTTTCTTAATTAATAATATTGATGTAAATATTAATCCAAATATTGCTAAAAATACTTCTGGTTTTGTGATGTCTGCAATTCTAGGAACAACATCTAATGCAATGCCATTATTAACCGAACTTGCTCCAAATTCAATTATTCCTGCATTTATGAGACCAACATATGTAATAAATAGTCCAATTCCAACAGTAATTGCTTCTTGCAAATAATTGGGTATTGCTCTTATAATTGTTTTTCTAATGCTTGTAAGAGTGATTATTAAATTTATAATTCCACAAATAAATACGATTGCTAGTGCTTGTTGCCAAGTATATCCTAAACTACCACATATAGTATAAGTAAACAAACTGCCAAGACCAATTCCTGCACTTGATGCATATGGTACATTGGCATATAAACCAATAATTAAGGTTGCTAAGATAGTTGTTAAAATTGTAGCTGTATATACTGAACTATATTCCATACCTGTTTGACTTAATACTGAAGGATTTACGAATATAATATATGACATTGCCATAAATGTAGTAACACCTGCAATAAGTTCAGTACGAATATTGGTTTTGTTTTCTTTTAATTTAAAAATCTTATTTAACATATTATTCACTCCAAGTATAATTATAACATTAAAATCTTATTTTTTATACACATAAATTATATATATTGGGTACAAATATTTGCGTTTTAAATTATGATATAATATAGATAGGGTTATAGGGGATTTTTATGAAAAGAAGAGAAATAATTGAATTATTAAAATCTTATAAGTTTGATATTAATGAATATATTGTTTTGTCTGGAGCAGCAATGGTTATACATGGCTTAAAGGATGAAACAAATGATATAGATATTTCAGTAACACCAGAATACTATGATTATTTATTATCTCATTATGATTGTGAATTTGAAAAGATAAATGAATTTAATCATGCAGTTTATTATATAGAAAATGTTATAAATTTTGGAAGAGATTATTATGATACTGAAAGAACGATAATTGATGGTATTAGTGTACAAACGATTGAAAATATTATTAGATTAAAGCAATATTTAAATAGAGAAAAAGATAAACATGATTTAGAACTTATTAAATCTAAAACATATAAATTGTTGGATTCTAATGGTAAACAATATCTTAGTACAACTAAAGGTGCACTGGGAGGACATAAAAAACTCAAAATATATGGTAGACTGGATTGCCCATCTGCTCTTAAATGGTTAGAAAAAGGATATTATAAAAAAATAGGGTTTTCTTTGACTCGGAGCAGACTGCAATTGAAGCTGGATATAGGCCATGTGCAGTATGCATGAAAAAAGAGTATAAATTATGGAAAGAAAATATACAAAAGTGATATAATTAATTAGGTGGTTGTATGTACACAATATATGATTATTTAGAACATTATAAAGATAAAAGTTTAAAAGAAGTTTCATGGAATGTAATGGATAATCTTTTGTGCGCTATTATCGTATATATTCCTATTGAAAGTTTTATGGGAAGTAAATCATTTAATGAAATGTGTGATTTAATAATTAATTATAAAGTGCCTTCTTCTTCTGAATTTTTAGCGCCAAAAATTAAAAAACTAATTGAAATTATTAAGGATAGTACAAGATATAGTAAATTAAAATTTAGAAATTTTGAAAATAGAATTGATAATGAAACTCAATTTGGTGCAATGACATGTATAATAGGAGATACTAAGATAATTGTATTTAAAGGAACTGATCGCTCTATTATAGGTTGGATTGAAAATTTTAGATTAATGTATGAATATCCTACTTACACACAGGAACTTGCAATGAAATATTTAAATAATAATATTAATATTTTTGATAAAAATGTATATGTAGTAGGTCATTCAAAAGGCGGGAACATGGCTATGTCATCTGTAATGGAATTAAGTGATCATAGATTTAAAAAAATTAAAGAAGTTATTAATTTTGATGGACCTGGTTTTACAAAAAGAGAATTTATGTCACCAAAATTTAAAAGAATGAGTACTAAACTTACCAATATAGTACCAGAAGGATCATATATTGGTGTACTAATGTTTAATACTGAATATAAGGTTGTTAAAACTGAAGCACATGCTATTAATGTACATTATCCTATATTTTGGAATACCTATGGTTCTTCATTTATAGATGGTAAGTTATCTAAATTTAGTGAAGAATTACACATAAGAACTTCTAAAAATATACAAGATATAAATGAAAAATTAATAAAACAATATTTTGAAACTGCATTTAAAGGAATAGAAAAAAAGGATTCTAATATAAGTTTTGGATTAAATGAATTTATTTCTATATTTAGAAGTATGAAATCATTAGATAATGAAACTTATAAGTATGTAACTTCAATTTTAAAATCTATGATTAAAATATCTAATAAGTAACAACATTAAAAATAAAGAGTACAATATTATGAATATTGTATTTTTTTTATATTTGTGGTAGAATATGCGGTAATAAAAAAGGGGGGGGAAAATATGGAAAAATTAAGTAACGAAGAAATAATATTAAGAGATATTAAAAAGATTGAAGAAATTGACCCTAGATTAGCAAAAGCTATAATTGGTTTAATTAAAGAAAAAAATGAATTACTAGATTTTGCAAGAATTGATCACTTGACTGGCATATATAATAGACGAATTCTTGATAGTGTAAGAAGATATAGTGTAGTTGTGATGTGTGATATAGACAATTTTAAAAATATTAATGATACATATGGACATGATAAAGGGGATGAAATTCTAAAACAGGTTGCCAAAACATTATCAAAAAATATTAGATTCGATGATGTTGTTTGTAGATATGGTGGCGATGAGTTTTTAATTATATTTACTGGATGTGATGAAAAAGTTGTTGTTAATAGAATAATTGAAATTAAAAAAGAACTTTTAAGAGTAATTCCTGATTTAAAAATTTCTTTATCATCAGGAATATCTAGTTATAAAGCCGGTTCAACATTAAAAGATACTATTACAGAAGCTGATATTGCGCTTTATAAATCAAAAGAAAAAGGGAAAAATTTAATTACTATATACGATGAAAAGGAAATGAAACTATCTAAAAGATAGTTTTTTTCTATATTTTTCCATAATAATTTTAAATAAATAGTTAATCCTATTACTAGGAGGTAAGAAAATGACTCAAAAAGAATTATTATACTTAGAGGATGCTATAAAGCATGAAAAAAACATAGTAGATATATGTAATGAATCTATGAATATGTTAGAAGATGAAGAACTTGTATCTTTTATGGAAAAGGAACTTAAAAAACATGAGAAAATGATGAAAGATTTACTTGATATGTTGGAGGTGAAATGTAATGGATGAGTTAGTACTAAATAATTATTTAATGGTATTAAAAAGTACAGTTGAAGTGTACGTTCACGGGACATTAGAAAGTTCCAATAAAAAAATAAGAGAATTATTAAAAGAGTGTTTAAATGAAACATTATCTAGTCAGGCCAAAACATATGATGAAATGGTAAAATATGATTGGTACACAATAGAAAATGTAGATGAAAGTGTCATTACAAAAACAAAAGATAATGTAGAATGTAAAAAGTAACTTTTTAAGTTACTTTTTTAGTGATATAATATCTTCGAGGTGTTTTCCATGGAAAAAGAATTAATAATTAAAGTTGATGGTATGAAATGTGATAATTGTGCATCGCATGTTAAAAATGCTATTGAAAGTATATCTAATGTTAATAGCGTTTCTGTTAATTTAAAAAATAAGGAAGTAACAATTAGATATATAAATGAGATTGATAAATCTTTAGTTAATGAAAAAGTTGAAGAAGAAGGATATAAAGTAATATAAAATGGAAAGATATCAAGAAATAGAAAGAAGCATAATTAAAAAGTATAGAAAAGAAATATGGAGTCCATTTGTAAGAGCAGTTTCTGATTATCAATTAATAAATGAAAATGATAATATTATGGTTTGTATAAGTGGGGGAAAGGATTCTTTTTTACTTGCTAAATGTATTCAAGAGTTACAAAGACATGGAAAAGTAAAATTTGATGCTCATTATGTACTTATGAATCCTGGATATAATGCTCATAATACTAACTTAATAATGGAAAATGCTAGAATATTAAATATACCACTTGAAGCTTTTGAAAGTGATATATTTAGCGTAGTATCAGATATCGAAAATAGTCCATGTTATTTATGTGCTAGAATGAGAAGAGGTTATCTTTATAGTAAAGCACAGGAACTGGGATGTAATAAAATAGCACTAGGTCATCATTTTAATGATGTTATTGAAACTACATTATTATCCATGTTTTATGGAAGTGAGTTTAAAACAATGATGCCAAAATTACATAGTGATAATTTTGAAGGCTTAGAACTTATTAGACCACTTTATTATGTACATGAACAAGCAATTATTTCTTTTGCAAAATATAATGATTTAAAATTTATTAATTGTGCTTGTAGGTTTACTGAAAAATCTAATAATGAAGATTCTAGTTTAAGTAAAAGAAAAGAAATAAAAGAATTAATTAAAGAATTAAAAAAAGTAAATCCCAATATTGAATATAATATTTTTAAATCTACTGATAATATAAATTTAAATTGTGTTTTGGGCACTAAAAAAGATGGTATATATAAAAGCTTTTTAGATGAATATGATAAAAAGGATTAATTTATTAATTCTTTTTTATTTGATATAATGTAATTGCAACTCAAAATTAACAAAAAACAACTAAAAATTGGTGGTTGTCAACCGGTTTATTTGCGTATACTTTTATTATGAAAGGAGAAATGCATATGAATTTATCTAGTAATTTAAAAAAAATAAGAAAGGAAAATAATTTATCTCAAGAAGATTTGGCAGAAAAACTTGGGGTATCTAGACAATCTGTATCAAAATGGGAAAGTAATCAAGCTTATCCTGAAATGGACAAAGTTATTCAACTATGTAAAATGTTTAATTTAAATATAGATGAATTATTAAATCAAGATGTAGATGATAAAAAAGATAGTGAAATAAGAAAAAATAAGTTTAATAATCAAGTCGATTCATTTTTAAATTTTATAACTAAAACAGTTAATATGTTTAGTGCAATGAAATTTAAAAATGTTATAAAATGTTTATTTGAACAATTGTTTTTAATATTAGTATTCTATATTATTTATTCATTTTGTAATTATTTTATATCATCAATGTTTTATGACTTTTCATTTTTACCAAGAGTACTTATAAATATGTTTAAATGGACCTATACGTTATGTTATATTGTTTTAGTAGTAGTTGTTATGTTACATATATTTAAATTAAGATATTTAGATTATTATGAAATAATTGATAAACAAGATGATGTTAAAACTAAAGATAAAGAAGAAAAAGAAATTAAAAATGATATAAAACATAATAATGAAAAAATAATAATTAGAGACCCAGAACGTTCAAGCATTAAATTTTTTAGTTTAATTGCCAAAATGATAGTAATTATTTTTAAAGCTTTTGTTGGATGTTTCAGTTTAATGTTTGTATTTAGTTTTATTTTTATAGCGATGTGTTTAGCATTATCTTTCTTAATAGTTAAGACAGGATTATTGTTTGTTGGATGTTTATTGTTAGGCGTTGGCGCTTTATTAGTAAATTCATTAATTATAGTTGTTATTTATAATTTTATCTTTAATGGTAAAAACAAATGGAATTTATACCTAGCTGTATTTTTAATATCATTGCTTTTAATAGGATTAGGTATAGGAAATATTATAATAGGACTTAAAGATTTTAACTTTGTTGATTATTCTGATAACAATCTATATACTACCGAAGAATTAAATGTTAAATTGGATGGTAATTTAAAAGTATACTACTCTAATATAGAATATATTTTAACAGATGATAAAGATGTTAAAATTAAGTTTATTAAACCAAATTATTCTACTGAAAAGTTGTATGTTACAAATAATGAAATATTTGTTCATTATGAAGGTAATAATAATATTTTTGAAGCCGGAAGATATTTAATTTCTGCAATAAATAATAAATATATTATTGGAGATATAGATGGTAAAATATACATTTATACAAATAAAGAAAATATGTCTAAAATAAATAGATATTAAAGAAAAGTTTAAATAATTCTAATTTTATGTTAAAATCTTCTTATGGAAACAAAGGAAATAGAGAAAAAAATAGATGATTTTAAATTAATTCTTGATAGTATTAAAAATAAGCTTGATATAGATACTAAAGCTAAAAGAATTGATGAATTAGAAAGTATTTCAAATGATACTTCTTTTTGGAATGATATTAATAATGCTAAAACTGTTTTATCAGAATTAAAAGGATTAAAAGAAGTATATAATAAATATGATAGTGTTAATACTAGTGTTAATGATGTAGATGAAATTATTAAGATTAGTAGAAGTGAAGAAGATATTAGTTTAGTTCTAGAAGAAGTTAATAATATAGAAAAAGAATTAGAAGCTTTGAAACTGTATGCTTTATTAAATGGAGAATTCGATTCTTCTAATGCTTATATAGAAATTCATTCTGGTGCTGGTGGAACAGAAAGCAATGACTGGGCTAATATGATACTTAGAATGTATACAAGATATTTTGAAAAAAACAATTATGATTATGAAATTATCAGTACACAAGAAGGTGAAGAAGTGGGCATTAAAGGATGCACAATTCTTGTTAAAGGATTATATGCATTTGGATATCTAAAAGGTGAAACTGGAGTTCATAGACTTGTAAGAATTAGTCCATTTGATAGTAATAGTAGACGTCATACTTCATTTGCATCTGTACTTGTTACTCCAGAAATTAAAAATAATATAAATATGGAAATAAAAGATAGTGACTTAAGAATAGATGTATATAGATCAAGCGGATGTGGTGGACAAGGTGTTAATACAACTGATTCAGCTGTTAGAATAACTCATATACCAACTGGAATTGTAACATCTTCTCAAGTAGAAAGAAGCCAACTTAGAAATAAAGAAATAGCACTTGAAATGTTAAGAAATAAACTATATGTACTACAAATGAAGGAGTTTAATGATAAACTTAAAGACTTAAAAGGTGATGTTATGGATGTTAATTTTGGAAGTGCTGTTAGAAGTTATGTTATGTGTCCATACACGCTTGTAAAAGATAATAGAACTAATTATGAAACATCAGATGTTAATGGAGTTCTAGATGGAGATATCCATGAATTCTTAGAGGCATTCTTGAAAATTTAATGTAAAGATACAAATTCTGTAGAATTATGTATCTTTTTTTGATATAATTTATAATGAGGTAATATATGTAATATGGTAAAAATTGTATATTGATAAGCAAATAATAAAATATATAATTATTATGGAGGTATTATGCAATTAATAGAACTTAGAAATGTTAATAAAAGATATCCTAATGGTGTAACTGCTCTTGCTGATATTGATTTAGAAATATCAAAAGGAGAGTTTGTTTTCATAATAGGTGCATCTGGAAGTGGCAAATCAACATTAATTAAATTACTTTATAGACAAGAAAAGCCAACATATGGTGAAGTTTTTGTTGGTGGAATTAATGTAGCTAAACTTAGAAATGGTAAAGTATACAAATTAAGAAGAAAATTAGGAATAGTTTTCCAAGATTATAAATTATTACCAAAATTAACTGTTTATGAAAATGTAGCATTTGCTCTTGAAATGTATGGATTAAAGGGCGATGAAATTAGAAAAAGAACAATTAGAGCCTTAGAACAAGTTGGTTTAAAAGATAAACTAAGAAGTTTCCCTGATGAACTTGCTGGTGGTGAACAACAAAGAGTTTCAATAGCAAGAGCTATTGTTAACAATCCTAAAGTGTTAATTTGTGATGAACCAACTGGTAACTTAGATCCTGATACATCAATGGAAGTAATGAAAGTTATAGAAGATATTAATAAAAATCTTGGTACTACTATTATTATGGCAACTCATGATAAAGATATTGTTAACAGAATGAAGAAAAGAGTAATAGTTATAGATAAAGGACTTGTTAAAAAAGATATTCAGAAAGGAAGATATAGAAATGAAAGCGTTTAGAATTTTTGGTAAAAATATAAGTGAATCATTTAAAGGCGTTTTTAGAAACTTTTCTTTATCTTTAGCAAGTATTTCTTGTATAACTATTACATTAGTCTTAGTAGGATTTAGTATTATTTTATCTTATAATGTTAATAATTTTACAACTGAAATAGAAAAAGATTTAACTATAGTAGTATTTCTAGATAGAAAAATTGAAACTGAAGAAATAAATGTTCTACAAACAAGAATTAAGACTATGGATAATGTTTCTAATGTAATTTATAATTCTAAAGAAGAAGTTAAAAAAGAAATGCAAAAAGAATCTGAAGTATTTGATAGTATTATGTCTCAATATACAGAAGAAACAAATCCATTACAAGATTCATTTTTAGTTAAAGTAGATGATATTAATGGAATTGGTGATGTTGCTGATGAAATTAAAAAGTTAGACAAAGTTGATCTTGTAAAATATGGTGAAGGATCAGTTGAAGAATTAGTTAAAATATTTGATATAGTTAAAAAGATAACTTATATAGCAGTAGCTGCTTTAGTATTAGTAACTGTATTTTTAGTTTCAAATACTATTAAAATAACTATTCAATCAAGAAGAAGAGAAATTGAAATTAGAAGATTAGTAGGAGCAAGTAATTCATTTATTAGAAGACCTTTCTTCTTTGAAGGAATTATACTTGGATTTTTAGGAGCATTAATTCCTGTAGCTGCTTGTTGGTATGGTTATGTATATATATTTAATAGATTACATGGTCAATTATTCACGGCTATAATACCTTTAGTTAAACCTAGCAATATAATGCATATAGTTGTTATATCATTACTTGGAATAGGCATTGTAGTAGGCGCTTTTGGTAGTTATAGAGCAGTAAGGAAGTATTTGAAAATATGATGAAGAAGAGTACTAAAGTATTATTTATAATATTTTGTATCTTTTCTTTTACTAGTTTTATAAATGCTGATACATTAAAGCATTTAAAAGATGAACTTGCTAAAGATGAAGCTAATCAAGCATCAATAGAAAGTAAGCAAAAAAATGTTCAAAATAAAATAAAGTCTGCTGAAAATGAAATTAAGACTCTAGAACAAAATATAGAAAAATATGAAAATGAAATAGATGATTTACTAAACCAAATAGATGATTTAGAAAATGATATTAAAACAAAACAAAGTGAAATAGATTCTTTACTTTCATTTTTACAAGTTTCTAGTGGAGATAATGTATATTTGGAATATATGTTCGAAGCAAAATCATTAACTGATTTTATTTATAGAGGTGCTGTAGTTGAAGAAATTACTAGACATAATGATGAACTTATAGATGAAATGTTTGCAATGATTGAAAAAAATAAAAATCTTCAAGCTGAACTTAAAACTAAAATAACTAAATCTGAAGAAAGTATTAAAGATTTGGAAAAGAAGTTAAAGGAATATGATGTAAGTTTATCTGATTTAGAGGATGCTCACTCTGATGTTGCTGCTGATATTAAATCTAGAAAGAAAACTATAGAATATTATGAAAAAATATATAAAGAAAATAATTGTAAAGAAGATATAGATTTAGTTGAATGTATTACTAATGCCCCTAATGCTACTGGATTTGTAAGACCACTTACCAAGGGAACAATATCTAGTGAGTGGGGATATAGAATTTGTCCTGTTCATGGCAGAGAAATACATAGTGGAATAGATATAGCTGTTGCTATGGAAACTCCTGTATATGCAGCTGCAGTTGGAACAGTTAGTGGTATTACTAGAAAAAGTAGATGTGGTGGAAATATAGTTACGATTAATCACACTGTAAACGGAAAACAATATAGAAGTGTATATATGCATTTGGCATCTATAAATGTTAAGATGGGTCAAATTGTTGATATTACTACAGTTATAGGTAAAAGTGGAGGTGGAGGTTATACTCTTCGTAGAAATGGTGGTTGGGATACATGTTCTACTGGATCACACCTTCATTTCACTATAAAATCTGGATGGAGTGGTAGTACTACACTTAACCCAAGAAATTTTGTTAATTTCCCTGCTAAAGGAAGATCTTTTAGTAGTAGATGGTAATATTAAATTAAAAGTAGATAATTGATTATCTACTTTTTTTTATGTAAAATATTCTCAAGAGGTGATACTATGTCTTTTACTAGTAACATTAAAAATGAAATAAGTAATATAGAATATAGTGATTCAGAAAAACTTGCTGAACTTTCTGCAATACTTAATATTGGTGCTAAAATATTTGAAGACAGATTCGAAATATATACAGAAAACATTAGTGTTGCAAGAAGAATATATAAATTATTAAAAGAAAACTATCATATTGAAATTGATATGGATACTACTGGAGTAAATACTCTTAGAAAAAATAAATTAGTACTTTTAATAGTAAAAGAAAAGTATGACTTTATATTAAATGATTTATGTATTTTAAATAATGGGAAAAGAGTGTATGTACCTGAACAATATTTAGTTGATGAAGATAAAGATAAACAAGCATATTTACGTGGCGTATTTATGATTTGTGGTAGTATAAATGATCCTAAAACAAGTAGATATCATTTGGAATTCGTAATATCAAATGAAGATAGTGCTAATTATGTAAATAAGTTACTTAATGAAATGTATTTCAATAGTAAAGTAATTAAAAGAGATAAAAATTATATGGTATATATAAAAGAATCTGAAAAAATAAGTGACTTTATTAAAATGATAAATGCTATAAATTCATTATTTTATTATGAAGATATAAGGATATACAGAGATCATAAAAATATGACTAATAGGTTAAATAATTGTGAACAAGCTAATGTTGATAAAATGATGGCTTCATCTAATGAACAACTTGAAATGATAAGAAAATTAAAAGAAAGATATGACTTTGATTTATTAGATGAGAAAATTAAAACAATATGTATTTATAAAGAAAAATACCCTGAAAGTTCTATGGCAGAACTCGCAGAGATAATAAGTGTTGAAACTGAAAAACCAATTACAAAAAGTTGCATAAATCATAGATTTAGAAAAATTAAAGAAATGGTTAAATAATTTTATCTATAATTCCATAATTTAATGCTTCTTTTGCATCCATATAATAATCTCTTTCTACATCTTTTTCTATTTTAGAAAGAGATTTTTTTGTATTCTTAGAAAGTATTTTATTTAATTTCTTTTTTAATTTTAATATATGTTCAGCAACTATTTTAATTTCAGTTGCTTGTCCATTAACACCACCTAATGGTTCATGTATCATTATTTCTGTATTGTTAAGAGCACATCTTTTACCTTTAGTACCACTAGATAATAAAAATGCTGCCATAGAGGCACACATACCAATACCTATAGTAATAACATCACTATTTATATAATTCATCGTATCATATATAGCAAATCCTGAAGTGATAGATCCACCTCTAGAATTAATGTACAAATAAATATCTTCATTTGAAATAGAATCTAAATACAATAATTCACTAACAATTATATTAGACATACTATCATTTATTTCGCCTTCTAAAAAAATAATTCTATTTGCAAGTAATTTAGAATAAATATCATAAATTTTTTCACTAGTATCTGTCTTTTCAATTATATAAGGTATATGCATTTTTCCTCCTAATAATATTTTAATAAAAAAGCATATTATTTATTCACAAAAATATATTTTTTTGGTATTATATTACTAGAATAAAAAATAAAGAGGTTTTTGTATGGACATTAAATTAACGTTGGAAAATGGTGAAACTTTAAAAGTAGAAAAAGGAACAACAGTTCGTGAATTAATAAAACAATTAAATATGAATAATTTAATTGCTATTAGAATTAATGGAGTAGCTGTAGATGCTGATTATGAAATAGATAATGATGCTTATGTGAATTTTATTACAACAAATGATAGAACAGGGAGAAAAATATACACAAAGGGCTTAGAATATGTATATATTACTGCAGTAAATGAATTATATGGTGGAGATTCAGTAGTAGAAATGAAACACTCATTAGATAAATTTATTTATACAGAAATAACTATGAAAAAAAGAATAGATAGTACAGTAATAGAAAAAATTAAAAACAAAATGAAAGAAATAATAGATGCAGATGAGCCTATTAAAAATGTTAGTGTTTCTAGAAAAGATGCATATGATTATTCTGAAAATAATAGTGAATATGAAAAGTGTTTAAATTATACTTATTTAACAAATGAATCTGTTACTATGTATGAACTTATGGATTCATATAATTATTTCTATTATATAATGCCACCATCTACTGGTATATTAAAGAAATTTGAATTGGTTTACTTACCTCCTAATGGAGTAGTTTTATGTTCTCCAATAAATGGAACAATTCCTAAATTTGTTCCAAGAGATCAAGTTTTAGATGCTTTTAAAACATATGAAAGTAAACTAAATGGTCTTGGAGTTAGATATTCAGGCGATTTAAATAAACTAGTATGTGATGGAAAAATATTTGATTTTATAAGGACTAATGAAATACTATATGATGATAATATGCAAGCTGTTGCTAATATGGTAGTAAAAAATAGAAATATAAAAGCTATATTTATTTCAGGTCCATCATCAAGTGGTAAAACAACAACATCTAAAAAACTTGCATTATATTTAAAATCTAGAGGATTAAATTCAATGGTTATATCAACAGACGATTATTTTGTTGAAAGAGTTGATACACCTAAGAAACCTGATGGAAGTTATGAATATGAGTGTTTAGAAGCATTAGATGTCAAATTATTTAATACACAAATTAAAAATTTAATTAATAAAAAAGAAGTAATTATTCCTACATATAATTTTATTACAGGTGAAAAAGAATATAAGAAAAAACCTGTAGTAATGAATGATAATGATATATTAATAGTTGAAGGATTGCACGCTATTAATGAAAAATTAAATGCTTCAATAGATAAAAAGAATAAATTAAAAATATATATAAGTCCATTTACTCCAGTTGGATTAGATAGACATAATCATATTTCTACAACTGATTTAAGATTATTAAGAAGAATGGTTAGAGATTACAAGACTCGTGGATATTCACCAAGTGTAACACTTGATAATTGGATTGGTATGAGAGAAAGCGAAGAAAGATATGTATATCCTTATCAGAGTGAAGCAGATGTTATTATAAATACATCACTTGCTTATGAAATAGGAGTACTTAGAACTTATGCTGAACCTTTATTATATTCAATAAGTAAAGATTCAGAAAATTATGAAGAAGCAATTAGAATACTAAATTTCTTAAAATGTTTTATAAATATACCTAGTGAAGGTGTTCCATCAACTAGTGTACTTAGAGAATTTATTGGAAATAGTTATTTTGAATAGGAGGAAATGAAATGTTAAAAATAGCAATTAATGGTTTTGGTAGAATAGGTAGAACAGCACTTAGATTACTTGAAAATGATAAAGATATAGAAGTTGTAGCAATTAATGATTTAACTGATCCTGTACAACTTGCTTATCTTTATAAATATGATTCAGTTCATAGAACAAATAAAAGTAAAATAAGTTTTGATGAAGATGAATTATTTGTTAAAGGTAGAAAAATTAAAGTATTTGCAGAAGCAGATCCATCAAAATTACCTTGGAAAGAACTTGGAGTAGATGTAGTGTTAGAATGTACTGGAGTATTTACTTCAGTAGAAAAGTGCCAAGCTCATATTGATGCAGGAGCAAAACATGTAATTATTAGTGCACCTGCTAAAGATGATGCTAAAACAATTGTTTATGGAGTTAATCATGAATTATTAACTAAGA
Source organism: uncultured Erysipelotrichaceae bacterium (assembly GCA_902778125.1). Classification (GTDB taxonomy): domain Bacteria; phylum Bacillota_I; class Bacilli_A; order RF39; family UBA660; genus CAG-1000. The sequence goes on from CACYWH010000024.1 coordinate 15,833, forward strand.
AAGATGTAGTTATTAGTGCAGCAAGTTGTACTACTAACTGTTTAGCACCTGTATTAAAACTTATAGATGACAAATATGGAATAGTAAAAGGATTTATGACAACAGTTCATGCTATGACAAATGATCAAGAAACATTAGATATTCCTCATAAAAAAGGTATTAAAGCACGTCGTGGTAGAGCAGCATCATTAAATATAATCCCAACATCTACAGGAGCAGCATCACAAATTGGAAAAGTTATCCCTCATTTAAATGGTAAACTTGATGGTATTGCATTTAGAGTTCCAGTTGGAGATGGGTCAGTAATAGATGTAACACTAGAGCTTAATAAAAATGTAACTATTGAAGAAGTTAATAATATGTTTAAATCTAATCAAAGTAAAACATTAAAATGGACAGAAGATCCAATAGTAAGCAGTGATATTATTGGTGAAGAATGTGGCGCTATAGTTGATGGATTACTTACAAATGTTGTTGAAGAAAATGGACACCAATTATTAAAAGTAGTTGCATGGTATGATAATGAAGTTGGTTATACAGCTCAAATGATTAGAACTATGAAATTATTTATGTAAACTGAAACTTATGTTTCAGTTTTTAATTTATATGTTATAATTAAAATAGGTGATAATAGATGAAAAAAAGAGGATTTACATTAGTAGAGTTACTAGCAGTAATAGCAATATTAGCAGTACTTGTAATAATGGCATTACCAGCAGTACTTAGAATGTTTAATCAAGCAAGAATTGATACATTTAGTAATGAAATTAATACTATACTTAGAACTGCGAAACAACAATATTTGCTTGAAGGAGGAAATGCACAAACATGGACAAATGCAGACGGTAGTACAAATAAGTTACCACTCACTGGGAATTCAAAATTAAAATATTATGTAAGTATAGATGGGAATGGAAAAATAACAGAATTACAAGCAACAAATGGAGAATATCAATATAGTAAAAGTGGAATAATAGAAGAAGTAATAAAAAATGATATAAAAGTAGTAAGTGAATTA
>CACYWH010000025.1 GCA_902778125.1 uncultured Erysipelotrichaceae bacterium
AAATGTCTAATAGGTATTTCTAGTAAAAAAATAGAAACAATATATACGGATAAAGCAGAGCAATTAGTAAGTAAAGCAGAGGAAACACTAAATATAAATGATTATGTTAATTCTAAAAATTATTTAACGAATATAAAAGATAATTCAAAAAGAGAATCATATGAAACAAGATTAGAAAAAGTTAAAGAACAAATTGATAATATTCGTGCTGAACGATTAATTGCAAATTATGATAAAGTAAATTATTCCAATTTTAAGTGGAAATTTTATGCTAAAAATACTGGCCCCATTAGTGACTATTGCGATAATTGTAGGCCATATGCAATATGGGCACCAGAAAATGTAGAGGATTTAAATGGAGTATCTCTTCCGTTAATAGTATGGTTTCATGGTGCTGGTGAAGATGGAATTAAGGGTATTAGTTCTAATAGTTTTTTAAATAGTGGATTGTTAAGAGTAATGTCACATTGGAATGAATATAACTTAAAACCAGTTCCAGCAATAATTGTTGCTGCACAATCTTATGATGGGTGGGCAGGTAAAAAAGAAAATATTAATACCATTAATGCATTAGTTGAACATACATATAAATATTATAATATTGACAAAAATATGATAGTTTTTATGGGCCACTCAAATGGAGGAGCAGGTGCTATAAAGGTTGCATGGGATGTAAAAAATACGATTCCTATTTATAAAATAGTAGGTATGAGTACCAATTTAACAAAATATAAATCAGATGATGGAGGTCAATCATATTATTCTAATATTCCAATTCGAGGATATGGTGAGTATTATTCATTTCAATATTTCTTTAAATGGATTGGTCAAAGCGAAAATTTTACATTTTATGATGGCGAAAGTCATAGCAATGTTCCTAAAAGGGCAATGACAGAAGATAAAGATAATAATGGGATATCAGATTTAGTTGAATGGATGTTTTACGAAGAATAGAAAATTAATATAAAATCTTCTATTTTTTATGTTACAATAGAGATGTGATAAATATGATATTAAGTATATGTGATACACCAAAAGTACTGGAAGTAATGAATATAGTAAATATAATCATTACTATAATAAGAATAGTGGTACCAATAATACTGCTTTTTTCGCTTACATTTAAACTAGTAAATGCAAGTACAAAAGGTGATGAAGATGCACTAGCATCAATAAAAAAGAAAGCGGTACCAAGTATAATAGCAGCGGCATTAATATTTATAGTACCAGTATTAGTAAATTTAATAGTAAGTGTATCTTTTCCAAACAGTGAATATACAAAATGTATAGCAAATATATCTTTTGAAAAAATAGAAACGATATATACAGATAAAGCGGATAAATTAGTAGGTAAAGCAGAGGAAACACTAAATATAAATGATTATATAAATGCTAAAAATTATTTAACAAATATAAAAGATAATTCAAAAAGAGAATCATATGAATCAAGATTAGAAGAGGTAAAAATTCAAATAGATGCAATTCGTGAAGAAATGTTTCTTGGTTCATATGATAAAGTAAATTATTCTAATTTTAAGTGGACATATTATAAAGCAACAAGTGGTCCTTTAAATAATTATACAGATAAAACTATAAATCATTATGCAATATGGGCACCAGAAAATGTAGGAGATTTAAATGGAGTATCACTTCCACTTATTATTTGGTTACATGGCTCAGGTGAACTTGCTCAAAATGGAGTTGGAGAAAAATCTTTATTAGGTAGTGGTTTATTAAAGGTAATGACTAATTGGGATAAATACAACTTAAAACCTGTTCCTGCTATAATCGTCGCTCCACACACCAATTTATATTGGGGAAGACAGCCTAATTATGAAACTATGAAGGCTGCTATAAGGTATTGTGAAGATACTTATAATATAGACAATACAAAAATTGTATTAATGGGGCATTCAATGGGCGGAAATGGAACAGTTGATTTATCATATACGTATAGAGATTTAAATTTTTATGCTGCTGTACCAATGAGTACACAAATTACAAGTTATCATGGTGAAGAAGGAAGAAAGTATTATAGTAATTTAAGAATGAGAGGTTATGGAGAATTTTCTTCATTTGCTGATTTCTTTAAATGGATTGGCCAAAGTGAAAATTATACTTACTATAAAGGCGAATCACATGCAAAGGTTCCTGAAAGAGCAATGACAGAAGATTTAAATGGCAATGGAGTATCTGATTTAGTTGAATGGTTGTTTTATGAATGATAGAAAATAATATATGTTTTTCATTTTTAATGATATAATAGGGTTGTGATAAATATGATATTAGGCATATGTGATACACCAAAAGTATTGGAAGTAATGAATATAGTAAATATAATTATTACTATAATAAGAATAGTAGTACCAATAGTATTACTTTTTTCACTTATGTTTAAACTAGTAAATGCAAGTACTAAAAATGATGAAGATGCAATAGCATCTATAAAGAAGAAAGCAGTACCAAACATAATAGCTGCCGCATTAATATTTATAGTACCAGTATTAGTAAATTTAATAGTAGCGGTATCATTTCCAAATAGTGAATATACAAAGTGTATAGCAAATATTTCAAGTGAAAAAATAGAAACAATATATACAGATAAAGAGGATAAATTAGTAGGTAAAGCAGAGGAAACACTAAATATAAATGATTATGTAAATGCTAAAAATTATTTAACAAATATAAAAGATAATTCAAAAAGAGAATCATATGAAGCTAGATTAGAAGAGGTTAAAAAAATAATAGATGAAGGAAGACAACCTCAAAATACTGATAAAGTAAATTATAGTAATTTTAAATGGACATACTATTCTCCAAATAGTGGGCCAGTGTCTGAGTATTATACAAGAACAATATCTTATGCAATATGGGCACCAGATAGTATAAGTGATTTGAATGGTACGGTTCTTCCAATTATGATTTGGTTACATGGTGCTGGTGAAACTTATGATAAGGTTAGTAATGGTGATAAGTATTTAAATCGTAGTCTTATGAAAATGGTTAGCGAATGGGATAAATATGGATTAAAACAAATACCTGCTATAATAATTGCTCCTCAAGCTCCACAAGTAGCCGATCATTGGTCAACATACAGGATTTATGAAAGTATTAGAGCTATGATTAGATATGTAAGTGAAGAATATAATTGTCCTACTGATAATATTGCCCTTGTTGGTCATTCAATGGGAGGTGGAGGTGTTTTACTTATTAATGATAATATGCGTGGTACTTTTAGAACTTTAGTTCCAATGAGTCCTGGATATGGATACATTGGTCATGCTGATGAATATTTGACATTAAGAGTTAAGGGATTTGATGAGGATTGTACTGTAGCAAAAGTTTTCAAATGGATGCATCATGAAAATGATTTTACATGTTTGCAAGGTATGAAGCATGAAGATGTTCCTGAATATGTTTTAACAAAAGACGACAATGGTGATGGGGTATCTGATATAATAGAATGGATGTATTTAGAATAATATCTTAAAGATGAGTAAAGAAAGTGTGAAAATATCACTTCCTTTTTATTGCGTTTGTTGAATTTAAAAATAACATTTGATAAAATTAAATAGAGGTAGTAGTAATGATATTAAGTATATGTGATACACCAAAAGTAATGAAAGTAATGAATATAGTAGTAAATATTATAGACATTATAAAAATAGTAGTACCAATAATATTACTTTTTTCGCTTATATTTAAATTTATAAAGGCAAGTACAAAAGGTGATGAGGATGCGATTGCATCAATAAAAAAGAAAGCAGTACCAAGTATAATAGCAGCTGCATTAATTTTTTTGGTTCCAACAATCATTAATCTTATAATAGTTTTTGGAGCAAGTGATAGTGATATAGCAAAGTGTTTGAAAAAAACCTCTGAAGAAGATATTCAAGAAATATATATACAAAAGATGGAGAAATTATTATCAGCTGCTGTAGAAAGCGAAGATATAAATGATTATATAAATGCCAAAATTTATTTAATAAATATAGAAGATGAAGAACTAGTCATTAAATATACAGAAATACTTGATGAGGTGAAAGAGAAAATTGATGATAGAAGAAAAACAGTAGATGTCTATGGTGAAAATACTGGCTATGGTAGTGAAATAACTCCAACACCATATATTATAGAATCTTGTAAATGGGTACTTCATCCAGATGATATTCAAATTAGATTACAAACATGTACAGATGAACATCAATATAAAAATCCTAATGAGGCTTTACCCGGAGGAGCTATAACTACAATGACTAATGGTGTAGTAAATTATGTAGCTAAAGAAACAATTCCATATAGTCAATATGAACTGGGACTATTTGCTGGAGAAATAGATTTTAGATTTAATGCTACATTTAATAGAATGTTTGCTATAATGTATAGACAAGTAATACTTAACAGCGTTGTTCGTAGATATGCAAAAAGAGGAGAAACTACGGATTATACTAAAGAATATATATATACTGCCGGCAGTTGTGCCCAAAATTATAGGCAAAATATATTGGAATCAAGATATTTTAGCGGTAAATATACAGATATAATAGATGAAGCTGTAAATTCAACTAAATATTTACTTTTAGTTGATAAAAGTAAAGGTGATTTAACTGAAGTTAGATATAATACTCGATCTGGAATTTTACCTGTGATGGATAACGCATCAAAAAAGAGTGATATAGAAGGTATTTTAGAGGCTATGAAATCTGGTCATGATCTTGCATTTAGATATAAAGATGCTGTTTTATATGATTGTAGAAATTTACTTACAGATGAAGATATAGCTATAGAGTCTGCAAGAATGAAAGCTCAAACTAATAATTAAAATGGAGGAATAAATATGATATTAAGTATTTGTGATAGTCCAAATTTTATGGAAGCAATGAACATTATTAATAAAATAATAGATATATTAAAAATAGTTGTACCATTAATTTTGCTATTTTCCTTAATATTTAAATTAATACAAGCAAGCACTAAAAATGATAATGATGCGCTTGCTGTAATAAAGAAGAAAGCGGTACCAAGCATAATAGCAGCTGCACTAATCTTTTTAGTACCTACATTTGTTGCACTTCTTGTTGAGGTAAGTACTTCAGGAAGTGAATATAAAAATTGTATGGCTTTCGTTTCACAAGATATAATTGATGGATTATATGAGGAAAAAGCAGAAAAGTTATTAGATAGATTAGAGGAAACACTTGAATTAAGTGACTATACAAAAATAAAGAGCTATATTTCTAAAATTAAAGATGAGACTAAAAAAGAAGAATTTGAAAAAAGACTGGAAATATCAAAAGAGATAATTGATAAAAACAGACAACCAAGTGCAATATATTCTACTGTTGTTTATAGTGATTTTAAATGGACATATTATCATGAAAAGAATGGACCTGCTACTGAAAAATATGATGATATGATGGCATATGCAGTATATACACCTGATGAAAAAGTGTCTTTAAATGGTGTATCTCTTCCATTAATAGTATGGTTACATGGAGAAGATGAATCTATATGGAAAATTAAAGAACAAAATAAGGATGTACCAAAAACATTTTTAAATAGTGGTCTTCCAAAAGTTGTATCTAATTGGAATAAATATAACTTAGCAAGTATTCCTGCAGTAATAGTTGCTCCAAATACTAATTCTAGTTGGGATACTGAAAGAGAATTTAGATCAATAAAAGGTTTAATTGAGTATTATGTTGAAAAATATAATTTAAATCCTAGCAAAGTAATTTTAATGGGACATTCAATGGGTGGTAGAGGAACAATATATGCATCATATGGTATGCAAAAAATGTTTTCAAAAAATTATTTTAATGCTATAGTACCAATGAGTTTTTTATTGACAGGACCTTATCCTAGTGATGATGTTGAAAATGGATATAATTATTTTTCTAAAATGAAAATTAGAGGATATATTGAAAGCCCTGATAAAAATGGATTCTTTGAATGGCTTAATCAAACGAATAATCTTATATATTTAGAAAAAACTAGTCATGCGGATGTACCTGAGAAAGCATTAACACAAGACTTAAATAATGATGGTGTATCTGATTTAATGTATTTCTTATTTGGAGAGGCTGCTAAAATAGTTCCTCCTGCAGACGAAACTGATGATAAGAGCCTTAGTAGCGATTGGCCATATCCAGGTCTTCCTGGTGGTGATGGAGTTTACATTCCGCCCGGAGAAAGACCTATTACTGATTATGTAAATATTAATGCTACTAATAGACAAATTGCAAATGCTGTTAATAGAAGTGGATTATATACTAGAGGAGCTGTTGTTAATGCTGCTTTAACTCTTATATCTTCAACAGAAAGTCAAGGCTACTATATTCCTTATCAATTAGGTGGTATGTATCACAGAGGAAATAGTTGGGGATTAAATTCAGAGTGGGGTACATTAATTACTCATAATAATAAACAAGTATTATCTGGACTTGATTGTAGAAATTTTGTAAACTGGTCATTTAAACAAGCAGGTCTTTCCTTAATTAGAGGATTTGGATATGAAGGTTCTAATCAAAGAGATATGGATAATATTTATAGAGATATAAGCCAAGGTAGACCCGGTGATGTTATTGATGCAAATCCACATATAATGCTAATTGTTAGTAATAATGGAAACAGTTATACTGTAGCCGAATCTAATGGCGTTGGTAGAGTAAGAACACATGACTACACATATGCTGATTTACAAAGATGTGGATATAGAGTATATAATATGGATGCAGTGTATAATGATACTGGTAAGTATTGTAAAGAAAATAGTCCATATAGAGCATATTCAGGTTCATGTCATATTCCTAAGAGTGAATTTCCTAGTTACTATGGATTTACAAAAACAACTCCTCCTGTAGCAAATACTAAAAATCCATTTAAAAAAACTGATGGTGTGTTGAATCGCGTATTTGACATGTTAAAATAAAAGTTGTATACTTTTGTATAAAGACAAGGACCAAGAGGAGTAATATACAAGTATATTATTAGAGATGAAAAGTCATCGGCTGAAAGCTTTTCTTAAAGATATGTATATGAAGTAGCTTGTGAGTTTAAATTCTGAGTTTAGTAAGAATTTACGTAATATTTGCGTTAAAATATAGAGAATAAATTAAGGTGGTACCACGAGATATTCGTCCTTTGGTATTACCTTTTATTTTGGAGGAAATTATGAATGAGATGAATGAAAATTTTGATGCTTTTGATGATTATGCATTAAAATTTGATTTAGATGATGATGCAATAAAAAGAAAATATGAACATTCTTATAGAGTTGTTCATCAAGCAGATGAAATAGCATATACTCTAAAATTAGATGAAGATGATTCTTATCTAGTATGTTTAATTGCTCTTTTGCATGATATAGGTAGATTTATGCAATGGAAGAACTATAAAACATATAGCGATAATAAATCCATTAACCATGCTACTTTAGGTATTAAAATATTATTTGAAGAAAAATTAATAAATAATTTCAAATTAGATAAAAAAGACTATGATTTAGTAAAAGTAGCAATAGAAAACCATAATAAATATGAACTTAATGAAAAAGAGTTGAGTGAAAAAGAGTTATTACACTCTAGAATATTAAGAGATGCAGATAAAATAGATATCTTATATCAATTTTCAAATTCTAAAATAATTAGTTTAGAAGAAGAAAATAATAATGATATAAGTGATAAAGTAAAAGAAACATTCTATAAGCATAAATCAATAGATAGAAAAGATATAACTAATAAAAATGAAAGAATAATTTTGAAAATAGCGTTAGTATATGATTTATGCTATGATTATTCTAAAAAGGAAATACTTGAACATGAATACTTAGATAGAATGTTAGAATCTTTAAATAACAAAAAGTTATTTAAACCCTATATAGATGAGGCTAAAAAATATTTAAAAGGAAGTGAGAATAATGCTTGATAAAAAATATGATCATAAAAGTGTAGAAGAAAATAAATATGAAATGTGGAGAGAAAAAGGATATTTTAAATGTGATCCTTCATCTAGTAAAACTCCATATACTATAGTTTTACCACCACCAAATGTTACAGGCGTACTTCATCTTGGACATGCTTGGGATGTAACTTTGCAAGATATAATTATTAGATATAAAAAGATGCAAGGTTATGATACTTTATGGTTACCTGGTATGGATCATGCTGCGATTGCTACTGAAGCAAAAGTTGTTAAAAAACTTAAAGATGAAGGAATTAATAAATATGAATATGGTCGTGATAAGTTTGTAAATGCTTGTTGGGATTGGACTCATGAACATGGTGATGTTATTAGAAAGCAATGGGCTAAATTAGGTGTTGCATTAGATTATTCAAAAGAAAGATTTACATTAGATGAAGGCATGAGTGAAGCTGTAAAACGTGTATTTGTAGATTTCTATAATGAAGGACTAATTTATAGGGGTGAAAAAATTATAAATTGGGATCCAGTCGCAATGACAGCTCTTTCAAATGAAGAAGTAATTTATAGTGAAGAAAAAAGTGCATTTTATCATTTAAAATATAAACTTGAAGATAGTGATGAATATTTGGATGTTGCAACTACTCGTCCTGAAACATTATTTGGTGATACAGCAGTTGCTGTAAATGAAAATGATAAAAGATATAAAAAATTTGTTGGTAAAAATGTAATACTACCTCTAGTTGGTAAGAAAATACCTGTAATTACTGATGAACATGCTGATATGGAAAAAGGTACTGGAGTAGTTAAGATTACCCCAGCGCATGACCCAAATGATTTTGAAGTTGGAAATAGACATAATTTAGAGAGAATAGTTATAATGAATGATGATGCAACTATGAATGAAAATGTTCCTTCTAAATACCAAGGAATGAGTCGTGAAGTTGCTAGAGAAGAAGTATTAAAAGATTTAGAAAAAGAAAATTTATTAATAAGAGTTGAACCATTAGTTCATGAGGTTGGTCATTCTGAAAGAACTGGTGTTATGGTAGAACCAATGATAAAGAAGCAATGGTTTGTTAAAATGAGACCACTTGCTGATAAAGTTCTTGAGAATCAAAAACTTAAAGATGAAAAAGTACATTTTGTACCATCACGTTATGAAAAAACTATGAATCACTGGATGGAGATAACATATGATTGGTGTATTTCGAGACAATTATGGTGGGGACATAGAATTCCTGCATGGTATAAAGATGATCAAATATATGTTGGAATGGAAGAGCCAAAAGGTGAAGGATGGGTACAAGATAATGATGTACTAGATACTTGGTTTTCAAGTGCATTATGGCCATTTGCTACACTAGGATGGCCTAATAATACTGAACTTTTAAATAGATATTATCCAAATAATTGTTTAGTTACAGGTTATGATATTATTCCATTCTGGGTAAATAGAATGACTTTCCAGGGAGAAAAATTACTTAACAAAAGACCTTTTGAATATTGCTTGATTCATGGACTTATAAGGGATAAAGAGGGTCGTAAATTTAGCAAATCATTAGGTAATGGAATTGATCCATTTGATATGGTAGAACTATATGGAGCAGATGCACTTAGATATTATTTGGCAACTGATGTTGCTCCTGGAACTGATATGAGATTTGATGAAGAAAAAATTAAATCATCATGGAACTATATCAATAAAATATGGAATGCTTCTAGATTTGTATTAATGAATATAGGTGATTTAAAAGAAATAAAACTAGAAAATTTAAAACCAGAAGATAAATGGATATTATCTAAAGCAGAACATACTTTAAAAGAAACTTCTAGATTTATGGATAAATTTGAATTTAATAATGCGGGAGCATCAATATACGAGTTCGTATGGAATTGTTTTTGTGATAATTATATTGAAATGGCTAAATATTCTATAGATACTTTATCAACAAAAAGTACATTATGTTATGTTTTAACTAATATACTTAAATTATTACATCCATTTATGCCATATGTAACTGAAGAAATATATGGTATGTTACCAGTTAAAGAAACAGAGTCTATTATGATTAGTGAATATCCTAAATATAATAAATCTAATATATACGATTTAGAAGAATCTGTTATAGATGATCAACTAGAATTTATTAAAAACTTTAGAAATATCAAAGCAGAAAATAATATGACACGTGAATTAAAAGTAATGTTTGATACTACAGATGATAATGATTTAATTGTTAAGATGTTGAAATTACAAGATAATTTAGTTACAAAGCCTTTAGGTATCAAAGCATATAAAGTATTTTCAAAAAGTGTAAAAGCACAAATATTCTTTGAAAAACTAGAAACAGAAGCAGATAAGAAAATGAAAGAGATGCAAATAGAAACGTTAAAAATGTCTATTGAAAGAAGAGAAAAATTACTTGCCAATGAAAACTATGTTAATAAGGCCCCTGAATTTATAGTTAACAAGGAAAGACAAGATTTAGAAAATGAAAAGAAAAAACTAGAAGAATTAATAAAATAATGTAAAATAATGTGAACTTATGTAAAATAAGTTCATTTTATTTGAAAAATGAAAAATATGTGATAAAATGATAATAGATATATAGATAATGGAGATGAAATGTATGAAGAAAAAAGGATTTACTTTAGTAGAATTACTTGCTGTAATTGCTATACTAGCAATACTAATTATTTTTGCTCTACCAGCAGTACTTAGAATGTACAATAAAGCAAAAGTTGATTCATTTGTAAATGAAGCAAGAACTTTATTTAGAGCTGCTGAAAGTCAATATATGGCTGATTCAATGAATGAAGAATTACCAGCTAAATATAGTTATCCATGTAGTGCTAGTACTTGTAAATCATTAGAGATGTCTGGACGTAAATTTACTGATTATGAAGTTGTATTTACAGATGGAAAAGTAACTAAATTTAAAATCACTAACAGAGATTTTAATATTGATGCTACTGGTACTTCTAGTAATCCTGTATTAGTTGGTGACCTTGGAGAAAAGTATCCTGCAAATAAAAATTAAAAGAAACTTTAAAGTTTCTTTTTTTTATATATTAGTGTATAATTTAATTGGTGAAGAAATATGTCTGATTCTATTGAATTTAAAAGTGTTACAGAATTATATAAAAGAGTGGAACCCGCTTTATATTCTAAAGTAAAAGAATTAAAAGGGTTGGGGTTCAAATATATAAGTGAAAAAGATATTTGGAACTATTTAGTTACTTATAATTGGAAGGATAAAAAAGACTTACAATTAAGTGATTTAATTAGTGATATTTTATATTGTGATAATAATAAAGTTAATGAATATGTTATGAGTCAGATAAACAGAACTAAAATAAATGATGATGAGGAGATACTTTAATATGAAAAAAATTATTAAGCCAATTATAGTTACTTTAATTATAGTACTTGCATGTGCTTTTTTAGTTAAGCCAGCAATAAAAGGAATACATTATGGAATAGATTTACAGGGTGGATTTGAAATACTTTATAATATTGACCCATTAGTTGAAGGTGAAAAACTTACAAATGATGATTTAGATAATACATATAAAGCAATAGTTAATCGTATAGATACTCTTGGCGTAAGTGAACCAGTTATTAGTTTTGAAGGTGAAAATTTAATTAGAATACAATTACCTGGGGTATCAAATGAAGATGAAGCAAGGCAAAGAATTAGTACGACTGCTGTATTATCATTTAGAGATGTTAATGATAAGCTTTTAATGACTAGTGAAGTTTTAGGACGTAATGGTGCATCATTAAGTCAAAATTCACAAACTCTTCAATATCAAGTTAAATTAGATATTAAAGATACTGAAACATTCTATAAAGTTACAAAAGATTTATCAGGAAGAAGTAATGAAAATTTAATAGTTACTTGGCTTGATTTTGATGAAAATAACGATTCATATTCTGAATATAAAGATACATGTGGAAAAGAAGGAAATATGAAATGTATTTCTGCTGCATACGTTCATGAAGGACTTTCAAGTGCATCTGTTGTAATCGAAGGAAGTTTTACTAAAGAAGAAGCAGAAAACTTGGTTGATTTAATTAATAGTGGTTCTCTTCCAACTAAATTAACAGAAGAATCTACACCTAAAAGTGTATCACCTTCATTTGGAAGTGAAACAATTACTAAAACTGGTATTGCAGGTATTATAACATTTGTATTAATATCTTTAATTTTAATTGTTAAATATAGATTTAGTGGATTACTTGGAAGTATATCATTATTTGTATATGCAGTACTTGTTTTCTTAATATTTAACGGAGTAGATGGAGTCCTTACATTAACTGGTATTGCAGCGTTAGTATTAGGAATTGGTATGGCTGTTGATTCAATAATTATTGCTAATGAAAGAGTTAAAGATGAACTTTCAAAAGGTAATAAATTAATTAGTGCATTTAATGAAGGAAATAAAAGTAGTTTAGTAGCAATTATAGATGCTAATATAACAACATTAATTGCTGGAATAGTTCTATACTTATTTGGTGAATCATCAGTTAAAGGTTTTGCTACAATGTTAATTATTACTATATTTGTAACTGCTTTTACAACAGTATTCTTATATAGAATGTTACAAAGTATGTTTGTTAAATCAAAAGTATTCAATGATAAAGAAAAATTATTCTTAGGTAAAACTAAGGAACATAAAATTATTAATTATATAAACATTTCAAAATATCCAATGTATATTAGTGCAATAATAGTTATTCTTGGCATAGTTTTTGCTATAGTAAGAGGATTTAATTTTGGTGTAGATTTTACTGGTGGAACAAACATTAATTTATCTTCTAGTGAAAATTTGAATTTCAGTGAGATAAAAGAAATAGTTAAAGAATATGATATCCGCGGATATGACTATTATATGGGTACAAAAAAAGAAGGATATATTAAATTAAATGATATATTAGATGAAGAGGAAGAAATTAAAGTTAAAAAAGAACTTTCAAATTTAAATATTGAATCTTCATCTTCTGAAATTAGTACTTTAGTTGTAAAAAGTTTGACTAAAAATGCTATTAAAGCGCTTATATATTCATTGATTGCAATAATTATTTATATAACTATTAGATTTAATTTTAATTATGCAATAACAGGAATACTTATGTTATGTCATGATGTACTTGTAATTTTAGCGTTATTTGCAATATTTAATTTACCAGTAGATTTTATAATAGTTGCTTCATTACTTACTATAATTGGTTATTCAATAAATGATACAATAGTTGTATTTGATAGAGTACGTGAAAATAAAAAGAAACTATATAGAAATAGAAAAAAATTAACTCTTGATGAATTAAATGAACTTGTTAATATGTCTTCAAGAGAAACTGTATCTAGAAATGTTTGGACAAGTATTACTACTATAGTTGCTATAATATGTTTAATGGCTGTTGGTTTAAATGATATTCTTACATTTAATATAGCTGTATTAATAGGTCTAGTTGCAGGTTCATTCTCATCATTATTAATTGGACCTAAAGTATGGACAATACTTGAAAAAAGAAGTATAGATCATCCTGATGAAGATGATGATGAAGTAGAAGAATTAAAAATAAAAGGAATAAATGATTAATAATATTCCAATAAGGAAGTGATAATTATAAAAAATTATAATTACGAAGATTTACTATATTTACTTAATAAATATATGGATCAAACATATGTAGATTTTGTAAATAAATATTATGAACAAGCTAAAATAGTTTATAGTGGTATGAAAAGGGAAACAGGAGAAGATTACATTTACCATCCTATAAATGTTGCTTATATTTTAGCTGAATTAAAAATGGACCCTGTAACAATAGGGTGTGCTTTAATACATGAAGCAATTACTCTTGATAAAATGACATATGAAGAAGTTGAAGATATGTTTGGAACAGAAAGCGCAGATATAGTTAATTCAATAACTAAAATCAGTCATTTAAAACAAACATTTAAAGTTAATAATCCTGAAAAATATAGAAGAATTATTGTTGGACTTTCTGAAAATCCTGCAACATTATTTATAAAATTTGCAGATAGACTTCATAATCTTAGAACATTAACTGTTCATGATAAAGAACATCAAAAATATATTATTGATGAAACAATGAATATATATATTCCTTTAGCACATAGACTTGGTATGAAAAAAATGAAAAGTGAAATGGAAGACTTGTGTTTAAGATATAGTGATACTGAAGGCTATAATAAAGTTTTAGAAAAAATTAATGCTGATAAAGCAGAATTAGAAATATCATTATCTAAAATGAAATATGAAATAATGACAATATTAGATTCTCATAATATAAAGTATACTATTTTATCCAGAGTTAAATCTGTACGTGGAGTTTATAACAAATTAAAACTTGGGAAAAGATGGGAAGATATATATGATTTACTTGGATTAAGAGTATTAGTAGATGATATTGAAGATTGTTATAGAGTAATAGGACTTGTACAAGCTAAATATCAACCTGTTCCAAATAGATTTAAAGATTTTATTGCAAATCCAAAACCTAATATGTATCAAAGCCTTCATACAACAATATATGGTGAAGACAAAAGAATATATGAGCTTCAAGTAAGAACATATGAAATGGATGAAATTGCTGAAAAAGGTGTAGCATCACACTGGAGTTATAAAGAAAAAATAGATGGTTCAGTTAAAAATCATTTAGATAAAATATTAGAACAATTTAGAGTTTTAGTTGAAGTTAATGATATAGAACAAAATATGGAATTCTTTGAAAACATAAAAGATGAATTAAAAAGAACAGATATATATTGTTATACACCTAAAGGTGATATTATTGAACTTCCAAGTGGAGCTACTCCATTAGATTTTGCTTATAAAATTCATAGTGAAGTAGGTAATAACACAACTGGAGCACTAGTTAATTCTAAGATGGTAAAATTAGATTATGAACTAAAGGATGGCGATTTGGTTGAACTAATTACCCAAAAAGGGCATACGCCATCTAAAGGTTGGTTAAAAATAGTTAAAACTGAAGGTGCTAAATCGAGAATTAAATCTTTCTTTTATAAGAAAGAAAGAGAAAAATATATTTCTCTTGGAAGAGAAATGCTAGTAAATGAATGTAAGAAAAGAAATATTGATATAAATGATATTTTAACTGAAGAAAACATTGAAAAATTAAATAATGCACTTAGTACTTCTTCAATAGATGATATATATTTTGGTGTGTCTACTATGAAATTTTTACCATCAGCTGTATTAAATAGATTAGAGACACATGAACCAAAGAAAAAAGTAATAACATTAGAAAGAAAAAATAGTAAAAATGGAATTATAATTGCAGGGTCAAATGATATATTATGCACTATCGCAACATGTTGTAATCCTGTATATGGAGAAGATATAGTTGGATATATTACACGTGGCTATGGAGTTAAAATTCATTCTAAAAATTGTCCTAATATAGACTTAAATAGTGAAAGAATAATAGATGCGACTTGGGAAGAAAATATAGATAATAGATATACATCTAAATTAAAAGTATATATAGATGAAGTTAGTGATATTTTGCTTAACATTATAACTTTTGCAACAAAAGATGGAATTATTACTGAATCTATTAATTTGATAAATAGAAATAATGAGCTTTTCTATGATATTAGTTGCAAAGTTAAAAATATAGATGATTTACATAAGTTTATTGATGATGTTAAAACAATAAATAGTGTTTCTAAAGTTGAAAGGGTATTTATTTAATGAAAGTAGTATTGCAAAGAAGTAAAAATAGTAAAGTTACTATTAATAATAAATTAAATGGTAAAATAGATAAAGGATATGTTTTACTTGTAGGATTCACCGATGGTGATAATGAAGAAATAATAGATAAAATGATTAAAAAAATCATTAATCTTAGAGTGTTTGAAGATGAAAATGAAAAAATGAATTTAAGTATACTTGATATAGGTGGATCTATATTAAGCATTAGTCAATTTACTTTATATGCTGATTCAACAAAAGGAAATAGACCTTCATTTATAAAAGCAATGAACCCAACTGAAGCAAGTAAGCTATATGATTTGTTTAATGAAAAGCTTAGAAAATTTATAAATGTTGAGACTGGAATATTTGGAAGTGATATGAAAGTTGAAATATATAATGATGGGCCAGTTACAATTGTTTTAGATAGCAATGAATTATTTAAATAAGGATTGTAAAAGGAAAAAAAATAACTTATAATTATAATAGGTGATAATATGAAGAAAACATTACAAACACTATTAATAATTATAAGTTTTTTATTTGTTAGTGGAGTAAATGCAAAAACAACATATAATAATACTCCAGATTTTTCAAATGATTATAT
>CACYWH010000026.1 GCA_902778125.1 uncultured Erysipelotrichaceae bacterium
CCCCAAATAATATAACAGGAAGACTATTAACATATGAAGAAGCAAATAGTTTATCAAGTACTATAAGAGGTACATTCTCATATTGGCTTGGCTCTGCTAACGATCAGTACCGCGTTAGGTACGTGCGTGGTGGCAGTATGAACTACAGCAACTTCTGGAATGACAATAACTACGGCGTTCGCCCGGTTATAGTTGTCAGTACGTCTGAAATCTAATCATGCGAAGCATGATTCAGGGAGCGAGATTCCGGAGGAATCCGGTCCTAACCATCTACTTTTATCAAATTTTCTTAAGAAAGATTTGTAAAAGTAGATAAAAATGCTTGTCCGAAGGGCAAGTAAGCGATTTTGATATTATTTATATATATAAATGGAATACTTTAAAGTATTCTTTTTTATATAAAAATTGCAATTTATTTAAAAAATATGTATAATTATTGTGAGGTGTTAATATGATAGGTTTTTATGATTATACAGTATTACTTACTTATGTTGGTTTTGCATCAGGTATGATAGGTATTTATCTATCCATATTAGGAGATCCTTTTCATGCAATTTTATGTTTAATGTTTTCAGGATTATGTGATATGTTTGATGGTAAAGTTGCAAGAACAAAAAAGAAAAGAACATTTGAGGAAAGACAATTTGGAATACAACTTGATTCTTTATCTGATTTAGTATGTTTTGGAGTTCTTCCTGCATTAATAGGATATTCTCTTGGAATTAAACATACTTATTTGGTTCCATTAGTTGTATTA
This sequence comes from uncultured Erysipelotrichaceae bacterium, assembly GCA_902778125.1. GTDB lineage: Bacteria > Bacillota_I > Bacilli_A > RF39 > UBA660 > CAG-1000. The sequence goes on from CACYWH010000026.1 coordinate 758, forward strand.
TTTCCACTTGCTGGACTTATTAGACTTGCATATTTTAATACATTAGAAATAGCTAGAAATAGTTCTAAACCAGTTAAAGAATATATGGGGTTACCAATTACATCATCAGCATTAATTTTTCCATTTATATATATATTTAAAAGATTTATTGGTGCATATTTTCCACTTGTTTATGGATTATTGTTATTAATTGTTGGTACTTTATTTATAAGTCCAATTAAAATTAAAAAACCTAGTATAAAGATTATGATATTATTTATTATAATAGGAGTAATAGAGATATTGTTAATAATATCTGTTAGTAGTTTGAGATTAAGATGAAATATATAGTTAAAGAAAGAAATAGTTGTGAAGAAAAAATTATTGAGTCTAATAATACTCTTAATTTTTTTTATGATAATTTTTTAGGAAGGTTATTTATTAAAATACTTATAACTCCATTTATATCAAAAATGATTGGAAAATATATGAATAGTAAATTATCATTGAAAAGAATTAATAAATTTATTCAAGAAAACAATATTAATATGAATGATTATATTAATAATGATTATAAAAGTTATAATGACTTTTTTACAAGAAAAATAAAAGACTCAAAAAGACCAATTTATTCTAATAAAGAATATTTAATATCTCCTTGTGATTCTAAACTTACAGCATATATAATTAATGATGATTTAACATTAAAAATAAAGGATTCATATTATAGTATAAATAGTTTAGTAGACGAAAATATAATGGAAGAATATAAGGGTGGATATGCTCTTGTATTTAGATTATCTACAGATGATTATCATAGATATTGTTATATTGATAGTGGAACAAAAGATATGAATCATTATATAAAAGGTATATTTCATACAGTACAACCTATATCACTAAAACATTATAATTTCTTTAAAACAAATTCAAGAGAGTGGACAATTCTTAATACAAATAATTTTGGAAAAGTAATTCAAGTTGAAATAGGAGCTTTAGGAGTAGGTAGAATTGTTAATCATCACAATGAATATGAATTTAAAAGAGGAGAAGAAAAAGGTTACTTTGAATTTGGTGGTTCAACAATATGTTTATTATTTAAGAAAGATACTATTGTTTTAGATAAAGATATCATTGATAATTCAAATAATAATATAGAAACTATTGTTAAATATGGTGAAAAAATTGGAAATAAAAAAATACTTAGTTAGCTAAGTATTTTTTATATGCTTTTTTAGCAGTATCATTAATTGGTTTATATTTAAGTTTTTTTGTTTTTGATAGTTTTGTTAATAAGTAGTCTGTAAAATATGGATTTCTTATAAGTAATGGACCTATTGTGTGTGTTGCATAAACATTCTTATATGTAAATCCTTCTGAAGTGGTCTCTGGATTATTTGAAAATTTATGCGTTGTTTTAAATAGTGGAGTTTTAACATCGTAAACATAATCACATCTATTTTGAAAACCAACAATTTTTTCTTTTATTAAGGTTGTACTTTCAAATACTTCTCCTACAATTCTATCAGTAGATGCATTTTTAAATTTAGAAGATGTTATATATTCTGTATAATAATCAAAAATATTTAATCCATCTTCTGTATTATCATTTGTTAGAATTGAACTACCAAATAATATCATTGCATTTCCTGTTAAAATAAGAAATTTATCTTCTTCAATATATTTTATTAAATCGCCTTTAAATCTTTTAATATCATCAAGAGCTAATTCGATTGCTTCTTCATCACCAGAACCAATATAAACTAAATCATATTTTGTAAAATCTACTTTTTCTTTAATACTTTTTAAATCTACATTAACTTTAATATTGTTTTTTTCTAAATTGTAAACAATTGCTCTTATATTAGCATTTTCACCATATAAGTTTAAAAGATCATAATATAGGTGTAAAACATTAATCATTATTATTTTCCCCCTTTATTATTTTTTTAATTTCTATTTCTTTATCAAAACAATTCATAGAGTATATATCTCCAGTTGTTTTATTTTTAATTGTATCTGAGAGATCACTCATATTTTCAACTAATATTAATTTCTTTGAATCTATTTTTGCATATTCCATACGAAGTAACATGTCATAACAAAATCTTCCAATTAAGACTATATTTTTTATAGATGAATCATTTAATATTTCAAAATCTATATCCCATATCCATGAAATATCATTTTCTTTATAACGTCTACTTGAATTATCAAATCCGAGTACTATAGTTTTATCTCCTTTTTGATGCTTTATGTAATCAAGAGATTGTTTATAACTTAAGTTATTTTCATTTTTGCTTACTAATAGTTGCCATTTTCTATTATTAAAATTGTATATTTCTAATCGTTTTGTTTTAATATTTTCATCATTTAATACTTTTAATATATCTTTATCATCTATACCAATTGTTTTAGATAATGCATAACAACCTGTAACGAAATAAGCTGTATATAAAAAGTCTGATGGTAAATTAATAATATTATCATTTATAGTAATTTTCTTATTATCTATGTCAATATTTTTAGCTTCAAAATCAGGGTTACCTCTATTAAAATGATATTTTGGACAATGATAACTGCCAATATGTCCATAGTGATAAAAATCATATTCTAATTTTGAATTACAAATAGGGCAGTAAGCAGCATCTAGATTATTTAAATTAATTTTAAATGAATAATCATTTTTATCAATTCCATAAGTAGTAACTCCACCTTTATGATTTATTCTCATTCTATTAACAAGCGGGTCATCAACATTGAGTATTATATGTGTTTTATCAGGTATTGCGTTTTTAATTGCTTTAAATATTTTAATAGGGTGTGAATTTCTTGGAGGTTGATCTCTTGTTATGTTTGTTATCATTAAATGTGTTGGTTTAATTTCTTTAAATATATATTTTAAAAATTGTTCATCTAATTCCATTAAAAGAACATCAGCTTTTAAATGACCAGTAATACTAGAATTATTTAATATTAATGAAGCTATTCCTGTAATAGTATTACTTCCTTCTTTATTGTAAACAACTTTCATATTATTTTTAGTCATTATATTATACATTAATTCTGTAGAAGAACTTTTTCCACTTGAACCAGTTATTCCAATTACATATTGAGGTAATTTAATCTTTTTAAGAATATTTTTATATAATTTTAATGCAATTTTACCACCAATTGTACTACCGCCATGTCCAGTTAATTTACTTAATTTGTTTACTGTTTTACAAATTAGTATGATTAATGCTCTATACATAAATACCACCTAACTATATTATATACCAAAACTTAATTTAAATAAAGCAATAGAAAAAGACTGAATAATCAGTCTTATTTTATAAATTGGTGACCCATATGGGATTTGAACCCATGAATGTCGCCTTGAGAGGGCGATGTGTTAACCATTTCACCAATGGGCCGTACATAAAGTATACCATAAGTTTAATGTTTTTAAAACAATTTTTGCATTATATTTATAAATTAGTTAAAAATAATAATGGTGAAATTATGGATAATAATGAGTATGATAAGTTGGTTAAGAGTATTGTTAAAAGTGAAAATCCCATTAAAAATATTTTAATTGCTTTTATAAGTGGTGGTGTTATGGGAGTAATAGGTGAAATGATTACAAGAATTTCACTAAACTATTTTGAAATAACTAAAAGTGATGCATATTTTATTACTTTTGCAATTTTAGTATTCGTTGCATCTTTATTAACAGGACTAGGTTTTTTTGATAAATTATTAAGTATTTTTAAATGTGGATTAATTGTTCCTTCTACTGGATTTGCTAATACGATGACAAGTAGTGCGATGGATACTAGAAGTGAAGGATTTATTAAAGGAATTGGAGCATCTATATTTAAACTTACAGGTAGTATCATATTATATGGTGTTATATTTGGATTGATTTTTGGACTTATTAGGGGTGTATTATTATGACATATTATTTTAGAAGAGTATATATAAATAATAAATATTCATTATTATCTTCAACTAAATATAATCCTATAGTTAAAGATAATGTTGATAAATCTATGCATAATTATTATTTAAATCAAAAAACAATAGAACTTGCTGAAAGTAAATATCAAGAATATTCTATACAGGGTTTACTTTTAAAAAGTGGGTTAGTAAGTAAAAATATTGATTTACTTATAAGTGGAGATTTACAAAATCAAATACTAGCATCAACTCTAGCATCATCTAAAGTTAATATACCGACACTTGGAATATATTCTGCTTGTGCTACTTTTGTAGAAGGATTATGTATTGGAAGCATGTTTTTAGAAAATAATAAAGGGAAAATAATAGTAACTACTTCTTCACATAATTTAGTTAGTGAAAAACAATTTAGATTTCCAGTAGAATATGGATCAATTAAAAAAAGAGTAAATACATGTACCGCAACTGGAAGCGTTAGTGCACTTTTAACAAATAAAAAATCTAATATAAGAATAGAAAGTGCCACTATAGGAAAAGTAGTACAAACAAATCATATGGATGCTAATGACATGGGTAGTGCTATGGCTCCTTCATGTGCAGAAGTAATATATAAGCATTTATATGAAACTAATAGAGATGCATCTTATTATGATTTAATTTTAACAGGAGATTTAGGTGAATTTGGTCTTAAAATAACATTGGAATATTTAAGAAGAAAATATAAGATGAGTTTTAATAATGTTATAGATTCTGGTAGTATATTTTATAAAGATGAAAACATTTATGCTGGAGGAAGTGGCCCTATATGTTTACCACTTGTATTATTTGATTATATTATTCCACTAAAAAAATATAAAAAGATATTAATAGTTGCAACTGGATCATTACATTCACCATTAAGTTCAAATTTAAAAATACCAATGCCAGGTATAAGTCATGCTATAAGTCTGGAGGTTGATTATTAATGTATATTAAGGCATTCTTGTTTTGTGGAGCTGTATGTGCTATATCACAGTATGTTTTAGAAAAAACAAAATGGACACCAGGGCATATGAACACTCTATTAGTTGTAATTGGATGTGTGTTATCTGGATTTGGTTTGTATGATAAACTTATTACAATGTTCGGAGCTGGTGCAGTTGTACCAATTACTAATTTTGGACATTTATTAGTTACTGGTGCTAGTGAAGGTTATAAAATAAATGGAATAATTGGTTTATTTCAAGGCGTACTCAAAAATGCATCCGCAGGGATAAGTTTTGCAATATTGTGTGCTTTTATAAATACATTGTTTTTTAAAGTAAAAGATTAAACTCAAATTTTATTTGGGTTTTTAATTTTTATATACTTTTAAGATTTTTTTTGATATAATCTTTATAGAAATAAGAATAGGGTGATTAGTATGAATCAAGGAAATAATATGAATAATGGTCAAACAAATGTTAATGTAACACCAACACCAATGCCTTCTACAAATACTCCAGTTACACCAACACCAATGCCAGCAGCACCATCTACTGTTACACCAACACCGGTATCTACAGCTGCATCTGTAGTGACACCTACACCTGTTGCACCAAATACCGTAACTCCTAGTAATACTGTACCAGCAAATCAAGTAAATAATGTTGTGCTTAATCAACAAGTTCCAAATCAGTCAGTAAACACTTCTAATGTAGTTGCACCAACACAAAATGTAATTAATACTGGCAAGAAAAAAAGCGGAAACTTATTTTTATTCATTGTTATTATTTTAATTGGAGTATTTATATATTACATAGATGATGTATTAGCATATCTTAATCAAAGCTTTACACCTGTAGCAGACGAATCTATTTCAGATGATGTCACTGCAAATTTAGTTGATGGCAAATATTTAAGAATAAATGATAGTGAAAGTTCATATAGAACTATTAAAAGTATAAAATTTTATAATTTTAGAAAAAATGAAAATAACACATTATCTGTAAGTTATTTATCTCAAAGAAGTTATGCTAATTCAAATAGTGTAAATTTATATATTGAATTATATAATTCTAATAAAGAAAAAATCTATAGTGAAAAATTTACTACAGTTGGCTCAATAGAGGCATTAACTTTAAAACAATATACTATGAATGTTGAAGAAGAAGTTCATAATAATGTAAATTATATGGTAATAACAGACGAAGTAAGCGAAGGGAATCAATAATGGATAAATTTTTAATAGGGGATTTTGAAGGTCCACTTGACTTATTACTTCATTTAATCAAAAAATCTAAAATGGAAATATTTGATGTGGAGATTTCTGAAATAACTACTCAGTATTTAAATTATATTCAGGAAATGACAAATATGAATTTAGATATAGCAAGTGAGTATTTGGTCATGGCCGCTGAATTAATTGAACTTAAAAGTAGAAAATTACTTCCAAAGATTAAAGAAGAAGATGAAGAAGAAGAACAAGAAAATCCCGAAGAAGAATTAAAGAAAAGACTTATAGAATATAAGAAATATAAAGAAAGCACTGAATATTTTAAAAAATTAGAAGAAAAAAGATCGAATTATTATACAAAAGCTCCTGAATCATTAAAACAATATTCAAATGAAGTATTGGAAAATGATGGTTCAGTAGGAGTAATGGACTTATTAGAAGCATTTAAAAAACTTTTAGAAAGACAAGAATATAATAAACCAGTTAATACTAGAATAACTAGAAAAGAGTTGTCAGTAAAAGAAAGAACTGCTAAAATAAGAGATATATTGAAAGAAAAAAAGATATTAAAATTTATAGAGTTGTTTGATGATTTCTCTAAACCATATGTTGTGGTAACATTTTTATCTGTATTGGAAATGGTAAAAAGTAGAGAAATAAATATCAAACAAGATAATAATTTTTCAGATATATACTTAGAAAGAGTGGATTAACGTGAATAAAAAAGCAATACTTGAAGGAATATTATTTATAGTTGGAGATGAAGGAATTACATTAGATGAAATAAAGAACATATTAGATGTTAATGATGATGAAATTAAATCCTTGTTAATGGAATTAAAGAAAGATTATGAAAATGCTGATAGGGGACTTAGAATATCATATTTAGGTAATTCATTTAAATTAACAACTAAAGAAGAACATAGAGAATTTTATGAAAAATTAGTAACAGATACTAAAACATCTAATTTATCTAATGCTTCTCTTGAAGTCTTAGCTGTTATAGCATATAATGAACCAATAACTAGACTTAAGATTGATGAAATAAGAGGTGTTAATTCTTCGCAAATAGTTAGAAGGTTACTAGCTCGTGGATTTATTAAGATATGTGGAAGAGAAAATAGTATTGGAAAACCTAATTTATATAAAACTACTGATGACTTTTTAGATTATTTTGGACTATCTTCTAAAGAAGATTTACCAGAAATTATTATGCAAGAAAAAGATGAAAATGATAATACAGATTTATATGAATCTAATTATAAAGAAAATAATTAGATTTTTTTCTTGAAAAAATTAAATATATTGATATAATATTAAGTCAACAAAGGTGATATTATGGAAGAAATTTTTAAATTAATTGGATTTTTAAATGTATTTGAAGTACCTAATGAATTTATATATCCAGTTTTTGAATTTGAAGGAAAGTATTATACTCAAAGTAGGGATAGTTATATAAGAATTGAATCATTTGAGCCACTTGCTAATGATCAATTTGTTATGCATGTAGAACCATTTTATAAATATCAATTAGAATACAATAGTAAAAAGTATGATTTTAAAATTGGAGATGAGGCTATTTATGGATTACAAATTGGTACATCAAAAATTTTTTTAGGCAATTTTTCTGCTTTAAAGAAATTTGTTTCATTAAATAAATTTGAAGATGATTATCTTAATATAGAGGCACCTTATTTTGTTAAAAGTACTGAAAAATTGATATTATCTCAAAGAAAGAATAAATAGTTATTCTTTTTTTATGCTATAATAGCTTTAGGTGATTATAGTGGCAAAGATTCAAAGAAAATTATCTGGGGATTATGAAACAATATTAAAAAAAATAGAAGATGGAATACTTGACGGAAGTATTTCTGCTACATTAGAAGATCAAAGTGATTTTAATAATGGGAAAATTAAATGTAGTGTTAGAGTTTTTGAAAGATATAGTTTCTTTGGTAAAAATAGAGTAAGTTTAAATGTAACACTATTACAAAGTAATGATAAAGATATATGGCTTTCCGCTATAACATCTGGTGGTAGTAGAGCTATATTTATTAAGTTTAATACTCTTAGTGAACAAGCATTTTTAAATAAATTAATTGATGTTTTAGATAATAAAAAAACAGATAATAAATAATTATCTATTTTTTATTTAAATAACTTTTTATATGCATCATTTTCAATTACTTCGCTAATTTGATAACGCATTTTTAAAAGTTGTTTTAAGTAACTAAGATTTTCCTTTTCTTTAGCAATTTTATATTCTCTACGTAAATATTTTGCTTCAATTATTAATCTTGATTTAACCCCTTTAGTAAGAGTATCTTTACTATTTGTCATGATGTTCTCCTTTCAAGTGCAGATTATTATAGCACTATAGATATTAATAAACAATAAAAGATTAAAGATTTATATTATTAATCATGTTATAATATAAATTATAAAAGAAACAAGGACTTTCTTATAAAAATTTTTAGGAGGTTTAAATGGAAAAATATATTAAAATAAATGTTATAAAATATGTGAGAGATGGTATTGAGAATGGAACATTGATACCTTTCCAAGCCCAAAAGTATGCAAGAATAATAGCTAGACAGGGAACCCCCGGAGAAACTATTATTAGTTATAGTGAAGATGCTAATGGAAATGAGATAACAGAAAGAGTGTCTAAAATTAGTTTAGATAACAAAACACATAAGCCTGGATGGGTTGCTACTAAAGTAGATAGTGATGGAAATATTATATTAGATAGGCATAATCATCCTAATGAATGGATAATTAGTGATAGTACTTTTAAAAGAAAATATGAAATAGATCCTGATAATTCAAACTTATATAAGCCAAAAGGTGGAATTCAACTTTTCGTTCAAATCCCTGATAATATAATATTAGAACAATGGGGAAGTGAAATGAAAATAGCATCTGGCGGATATATAAATATAACGAATGTTGATGATATGTATGGTATATCTGAAAGAGATTTTTATGATACTTATAAAATAATTGGAAATCTAGAAGAGGAAAATAAAAAAAGCATGTAAATGCTTTTTTATTTAAATTATTTTTTAATTCTTTTAAGTGTTTGATCTTGTTTGTTTATTTCATCAATAATATTATAATATTTTATATCATCTAATGTTTGATTTGTCATTTGGTTACCCACATCAAAATACATGTTTTGAATAAATGATTTTTGTTCTTCAGTAAGATATCTCCACCTTGCTTGAATTACATAACCATGGTTTATAAATGATTGAAATCCAATACGACACCATCCCTTATTAAATAATGCATCATCACGCTCATTAACTTTTAAATTTGATGATTCTACTTTGTAATACTCTTGTAGTAGTTTAACTGATAATTCTTCATGTCCATAAATATCACAATTAAAATGTGTTCCATCTGGAGCTAGCCAACCAATATAATTCATATTTTCTCCTTTATTATTTATATAAAAAGCGAACCTTTTGTGCTCGCTTAAAATTTTAATGGTGCGAGTGTCGTAGTTATCTACAACTATTAAACATTTATTTTTAATCCATTTTCGCAATGATCCATAAATTCAATACAACTTAAATTATATTTAGGTTTATCATATTCATAAATGGCTAATTTGTAATCTTTAATACTTTGTTTTTTAATACTCTTTTCAAATTTAATTTTTACATCATTTAATAATTTATTTAGTGAATTATATTCATGAATACCTCTATAAGGTTCCCATGAATGTTCTAACCAATAATATTTATCAGCTTTTATTACTATAAAAGTATGCGTTGGTTCTTGTTTATTATCATAAGCAATAATAAAATATGATTTTGACTCAATATTTTTTTCAGTTAAGTAAAATCTTTCAAGTTCTACTTGATCCCAACAAACACCATATTTATTTTTTATAAGTTCTTCAGGTGATTGCAAATGATATAACTCACTAAAATTATTATTCCAGTTTTTTAAATTATCAGGATATATATTTTTATTATTATCCACAAATCCATATTCAATATCATCTAATTGATTTAATACTAACTGAAGCTCATTTTTCATAAATAAATCACCATTAACATTATAATACAATTTTATTATTTTGTATTGACAAAATATTTAACCCACTAGGTACTTTGACATAGATATCTAAATACTGGTTGAAAAAGAAAAACAATCACTTTTTTCGGATTGTTCATATATTTAAAGTTCGAATAGTTCGAACAGATTCGTCATTGGTGCCATTGGGGTTGAGGTCGAATAACCCAATAGCAAAAGTTAATAGTAAGCAATTCACTCACTAACTAATATCATTATAGCATATTTCCCTAGTTTTGGAATAGATATACTAAAAAATGTGTACACAATCTAATAATTAAGAATGGGCTATAATATCCCACTATTCACAAACGTATCCATTTTAAATCCCTAATAAGTCCCACAAATATTTGGCTTAAAATAAGTCTTTTAAAAAAAATATGTCCCACAACATTGGGACGATTTTGCATGTGCAAAATAAGTTTGATATCACACAAAAACTAGATATTACCTAGCTTTGATTAATGTGTTGATATCGGTTTCTTATGCTCTTTCAAAATATTTAATTAAACTAGCCGATTTCGTGTATAACGCATTTCCATATCATTAATAAAAAAAGTTGGATTTTTCCAACTCTATTTATCGTATATGTTTGTTTTGTTCCTGATCATCGTTGAATTGATCTTGAATTGCTTGTACACCATCAATTAATTCTGATGTAGTTCCAATTTTTTTAGCTTCTAATTGAGTTTTTAATGCTCTAGATGTTTGTAATAATGTTGTAACTGCATCTGGACTATAAACCTCAACTCGCCCTTTACCTTCTGTCATTGAAATCATCAAGCAACCAGTTTCTTGGTCAAAATTCAATTGATGAACATTTCTTGTTGGTGCAAGAAAATAACCTAGATATTATTATTTTGTTGATCAATTGTAAGTGAATTTAATGTTCCTATAAATTGTGATACGCTTTTTTGAGAAATTGATTCACCTGATGCATTATCAAAAACTTTCAACTCGTTTTCAAAACTCAACAATCCAAGAGTTAATCCAGGAACACCAGCTAAAAGTCTTTCATTTGTTGCAGCTAAATTATGATGTGACTTAACACTAAATTGTCCCATATCTTTTTCAGTTGATATCTCCTTATCTTCATTACGTTTTCCACTTTGCTTATCAAAATACTTTATTTTTCCGTCTTCCATATCGAATGCTATTATTTCGTCGTCATTTACAGTTATACTTTGAATACGTGAACCATACATAGGAGTTTTCCAAACTTTCTCAAAATCTCCCATTCTATAACATGCAATGTATGAATATTCAGTATTATATGTTGCAACATATAAGTTGTTTTCATCTGAACATATTACTGTTCCAGGTGTACCACGACCTTGAAATAATTCTGGTTCTGACAAGAACATAACATGTTCCCCATCTGCATTTTTTATTTCAATATTCTTGCCACGTTCTGAATCATAAGCAATAACTGCTGCTGCTATTCCTATGCTTCCATCAGACATTTTAACAAACTCAGAACCATTAATTGTTCTTTCATTAAAGAATGTAATCGGTTTAATACCACCTGAAGTTACAAGTTCATCATGTTTACTTTTTAAACCATTCTTAAATTGTTGAGCAGCTAAACGTTCTTCTGTCACAACAACAGGTTCTTTAGGGAAACCCATTTCTTCCCACTCATGATATACATCCGAATACTCTTTAAATTCACATGGTATAATCTTGTTACCATTCTTATCAGTAACTCCATACATGCCATTTTTTTCAACAATTAATACGCCTCGGCCTGACTCACCATATAATACATTATCATACTTCATATGAATATCATCATAAAATCCCATCAAGTAGTTTGCATAACCTTCGCCTCTCGCATTTATAAGACTAATTAATT
>CACYWH010000027.1 GCA_902778125.1 uncultured Erysipelotrichaceae bacterium
TGACTGGACAAAAGGTACACAATACTATAAAGAAGATAATTTAAGTGCAAGAGCATATAATAAAACAAGTAATATAACTTTGTATGCAGGATGGGAACAGAAAGAGCAAAACACAACATATACAGTAGCATTTAACTTAAATAGTGGAAATGGAACAACACCAAGTAGTGTAAAAGCAACAAATGGTTCATCAATGCCAAGTATAACAAGTACATTACCATCAAAAGTAGGTTATACATTTATGGGCTGGTATGATAACTCAGATTATACAAAAGGAAAGCAATATTATACAGATAAGAATAAGAGTGCAAGGAGTTATGATAAGAAGACAGCAACAACATTATATGCTGGATGGAAAGCAAATACATTCACAGTAAGTTATAACTCTAATGGAGGAAGTGGAACAACAAATAGTCACACATGTACATATGATAAAGACTGTAAGTTATCATCAAATGGATTTACAAGAAGTGGATATATATTCACTGGATGGAAGAAAAACAATACAGGAAGTATAATAGCAGCAGGATCAAGTATAAAAAATGTAGTAACAAGTGGAACAATAACATATTATGCACAATGGTCAAGTGCAACATATACAGTGTCATTTAATAATCAATGCCAAGTATAACAAGTGCATTTCCTTCAAGAACCGGCTACACATTTATGGGCTGGTATGATAATGCTGATTATACAAAAGGAACAGAGTATTATACTAAAGATAACAAAAGTGCAAGAACATATAACAAATATGCAGCGACAACATTATATGCAGGATGGAAAGTAAATACCTATACAGTATCATTTAACTTAAATAGTGGAAATGGGACAACACCAAGTAGTGTAAGTGTTGCATATGGCTCACAAATGCCAAAAATAAGCGCAAGTACAATAACAAGAAGTAATTATACATTTCAAGGTTGGTATGACAATACAGATTGGACAAAAGCTAAAAAATACTACAATGTAGATGGAACTAGTGCTCGTCCATATGATAAAATAAGCAATGTCACTTTATATGCTGGATGGAAACAAAATAGTAAATTAGAAATATATTATTTATCTTTAGGAAGATATGATGGGTACTTAATAATGGGAAATGACACAACAATTTTTATTGATGGTGGGGATCCTGCTCCGGGACATACTGCTGTGCAATTTCTTAAATCTTTAGGAGTAAAAAAGATAGATGCTTTGGTAGGATCACACTTACATTATAATCATATTGCAGCTCATGAAGAAATTATTGATAATTTTGAAGTTGTGGCAACTTATTATCCTGATGATCCAAGAACATGCAAGTCAAGAAAAACATGCAGGGATAAGGATGTTAAACCAGATAAATTAATTCCAAAATTGGCAAATATACCTGTAAATGTTTTAACACCAAAATTGAATACAAAGATTGGAAATCTTGATTTTGATATTTTAGCACCATTTGATTTAAGTAGTTCAACTAATTATAATTCATTACATATGATTTTAAAATATGGTGATCATAAATTCTATTTTACTGGCGATAGCGGCATATCTATTTTTAATAAGGTTAATAGTACATATGATCAAAGTGTATTTTCAAATATTTCAATTTTTAAACATCCACATCATGGTCAAGAGCCAGTACCAGCAGCTTTCATCAAAACTATGTCACCTAAATATGTTATAGTTCCAAACAAAACTAAAAGTACAGCTGGTAGCGCATACAAATCAGTTAATTCTATTGTCTATGAACTAGGAGAACAATTGATTAAAACTAAAGATGCTGATATCTTATCTCAAGGAAAAAATGTAAAAGGATATGTTTTAGCAGAATCAGATGGAAAAACATTGGTAGTAACTGATAGAAGAAAATAAATTATAAAAGTTGGGTTTTTCCCAATTTTTATTTGCATAATTATTTTTAAATAATAGTATTGAAAAACCCTTTTCTTTTTATAAAAATTATGTTAAAATAGTTTCGCTTTAAGAAAAAAGACATGCCTATTGATTTAATATTCTAGTGCTTAAATTTATTTAGGTGAATATTAATTTAAAGATAGGCAGAAGAAATTAACGAAAGGAGAGAAAATTATGGCAGTTATTGCAAAAAGTTATTTATTAGAAGCAGGTGTTCATTTTGGACATCAAGCAAAAAGATGGAATCCTAAAATGAAGGAATACATTTTTACAACTAGAGATGACATTCATATTATTGATTTACAAAAAACTGTTGAAAAAATAGAAGAAGCTTACGCTGAACTTCTTAAAGCATGTGAAAATGGTGGTAAGGTTCTTTTTGTAGGTACTAAAAAACAAGCTAAAGAAGCTAGTGTTGAAGAAGCTACAAGATGTAACAGTTATTATGTAACAGAAAGATGGTTAGGAGGTATTTTAACTAACTTCAGAACTATCAGAGAAAGAATTAAAAGACTAGTTGAAATTGAAAACATGGAGAAAGATGGTAAATTCGAACTTTTACCTAAAAAAGAAGTTGCTAAGATTCAAAAAGAATATGAAAGATTAAATAAACTTCTTGGTGGTATTAGGGAAATGGATCGTTTACCAAAAGCAATTATCATTGTTGACCCAAGAGTAGAAATCAATGCAATTCGTGAAGCACGTAAGTTACACATTCCTGTATTTGGAATTGTTGATACTAACTGTGATCCAGATGATGTTGATTATGTAATTCCAGCAAATGATGATGCTGTTAGAAGTGTTAAGGTTGTTTTAGGTGTTCTTGCTAATGCTGTATGTGAGGCTAATGGTCTTCCAACAGTTGATTATGTTACAGAAGAAGAAACTGAAAACAAACCAGCTAAAGAAATCAAAGTTGAAACAAAAGTAGTTGAATTTGATGATTTTGCAGCTGAAGAAGAAACTGAAGAGAAAAAACCTGCTAAAAAAGAAACTAAGAAAGAAACTAAGAAAGAAACTAAGAAAGAAACTAAAAAAGAAGAAAAAATTGATTATTCTACTTTAACAGTAGCAGAACTAAAAAAATTAGCTAAAGAAAAAGGTATAAGTGGATATTCAACTATGAAAAAAGATGAATTAATTTCATCATTGAATTAGGAGGATAAAGCATATGGAAATTACTGCAAGTATGGTTAAAGACCTAAGAGAAAGAACTGGAGCTGGAATGATGGATTGCAAGAAAGCTTTAGTTGAAAGCAATGGTGATATGGATGGTGCAATTGACTATCTAAGAGAAAAGGGTATTTCTAAAGCTGCTAAAAAAGCGGAAAGAATTGCTGCTGAGGGACTTTCAAATATTTATGTTGATGGTAATACAGCAGTAGTAGTAGAACTTAACTCTGAAACTGATTTCGTTGCTAAAAATGCTGAATTTAAAGATTTATTAGATAAAATTGGAAATGCTATTTTAACTAATGAAGTTAATAGTATGGAAGATGCTTTAAATGCTAAAGTAGGTAATGAAACTGTAAATGATTTAATAGTTAATGCAACAGCTAAAATAGGCGAAAAAATTAGTTTAAGAAGATTTGAAAAAGTTACTAAAACTGATAATCAAGTTTTTGGAACTTACCTACATATGGGTGGAAGAATATCTTCACTTACTGTAGTAGAAGGTAATAACGAAGATGTTGCTCGTGATGTAGCTATGCAAGCAGCAGCAATGAGACCACTTTATGTTAATATAGAAAGTGTTCCAGAATCTGATCTTGAACATGAAAAATCTATTATTAAAGAACAAGTTATTAATGAAGGTAAAAAACCTGAATTTGCTGAAAAAATAGTTGAAGGTAGAATTAAAAAATTCTATGAAGAAACTGTTTTAGAAGAACAAGCATTTATTAAAGACTCTGAATTAACTGTTAAAGCTTATTTAGAAAAAAATGATTCTAAATTAGTTAATTTAGTTAAATATGAAGTAGGCGAAGGAATGGAAAAAAGAAACGATGACTTTGCTGCTGAAGTTATGAGTCAAATAAAATAAATTACAAATAAAAATCATGAATAAACTTCATGATTTTTTTATTGCTTTTAATTTTCAGGATTATATACTGTTCCAAAGAACCAAATATTATCGCTATTCTTATCTTTAATAATATATAAGAATGGTCTATCAAATACTATATTAATTACTTCTTTTTCCTGAGGCATTGCCGTATTTTTAAATATTGGTATAAATGTTACTGCTGCTGCTTTAGTACCTGATTCTGATAATTCAATATGAGTTTTATGAATAACATCTGATGCATACAATTGTAGGATTGAATCATCTGTTAACATATTTCTTAAATTAGATTTAGTTCCATCAAAAACATCAACAACACCTATAGAAATTAAGTCATCTTTTAATTTTTCATATTGATAATCATAAGAAAATTTAGGAATAGTTAATTTAATATCTAGGTTACTATCAGGTACTTTTTTATTTGATAGTATTGAATCTAATTCTTCTTTATTAAAATTATTAATATATTCTTGTAAATTATCATTAGGTAATATTGCAATAAATTCTAATTCAGTATCACCATATTTTTTATAATCTTTTATAATTCCTTTTGCTTTATTGTTTTCTATATATGTAACTGAGTTAGAACTATGCATCATACTTACTTTTTTATCGTTATTCCATGTTCCATCATATGTATTTTCTTCTTCAAATTTAGTTTTCCATTCAACATCTATAGCAATAGCATTAACAAGGCCTAATACAAAATCTTTATCAATTGTTTCTATAACTTTATCAATCATGTTATAAGTTTTATTTTTAACCCAATTGTTTATAGGATCTGCATTTAGTAATTCATTAAATATTATTTCTGAATCATATTTATTCTTTAAAGTATTTAGATAATTACTACTAATATCATCTTTATATATATTTTTTATAAATATTGCATTTGCGATACCAATTCTATCTTCAACATTTTCAAATTTATCATACTTAGTATTTCCAAGTAATTCATTAAGTTGAGTTAATGTTTCATCTTTAGCCCCATCTTTAAGCATTGATAATGCATATCCTATAGAATATGGACTAATTAAATAATTTTTTGTATTCTTATTTACTAAATGTATTAAATTATAATCGAAATCTCCTTTTGAAATGCTAGGTTCAATAGTTACCTCATCATCTTGATTTGTCTTTTTATTATTTTTCATTTTAATTCCTATAAATATCCCTCCTAAAACTAATAGTATAGTTAAACAAATTATAATAATTTTCTTTTTCATATATCCTCCATATCTAGATTATATAATAAAATTATTTAAAAAATATAGATATATTGGTGAATTTACTTGAAATTTGGCACTTTTTGTAATATAATTGACTATAGTCATGAAGGGAGGGAAGAGATAATGACACATGTAGACGTTAAAGACGGAAATGTTGAGGGCGCATTAAAACGTTTCAAAATGAAAGTTCAAAGAAGCGGTATCCCTACTGAAATGAAAAAAAGAAAAGAATATTCTAAACCTGGAATTAGAAGAAGAGAAGCTAAAAAAGAAGCTATCAGAAACGCTAAAAAACATAATAAACAAAGATATTAATATGGAGGCAAAATATGCTATATGATACTATTTCAAATGATATGAAAGATGCTATGAAGAATCATGATAAGGATTCTTTAAGTACACTTAGATTATTAAAATCAGCTATAGACTTATATCTAATCAATAATAAAATGGATAGAGGACAAGCTAGTGATGAAGTCGTTATTGATGTAGTTAGTAAACAAGTTAAAACTCATAAAGAAAGTATAGAAGAATTTAAAAAAGGAAATAGACTTGATTTAGTAGAAAATCTTGAAAGAGAAATAGCATTATTAAGTAAATATTTACCTAAACAATTAACTACTGAAGAAATAGAAGAGGAAGTTAATAAAGCATTTGAAAAAGTAAATCCTACTTCAATTAAAGATATGGGACTTCTTATGAAAGAATTAACTCCTGTACTTAAAGGAAAAGCTGATATGAAAGTAGTTAATGAAATGATAAAATCAAAATTAAATTAGAAACTTAAACGTTTCTTTTTTTAATGCAATAAAACATATATTATGATATACTAGTTTATATGAAGTATATATTATATAAAATATTAAAATATTCATTAAAACCATTTTATAGATTAGTATATATGCCAAAATATATAGGTGTATATAATATTCCTAAAAAGGGTGCTTTTGTTATGGCTGGAACCCATACAAGTCAAATGGATGCCGCTATGATG
The DNA here is from genome assembly GCA_902778125.1 of uncultured Erysipelotrichaceae bacterium. Taxonomy (GTDB): domain Bacteria; phylum Bacillota_I; class Bacilli_A; order RF39; family UBA660; genus CAG-1000. The sequence goes on from CACYWH010000027.1 coordinate 6,185, forward strand.
GTTAGTACTCCAAGAAGAGTAATACATACTTTATCAAAAAAAGAGTTATTTGATACACCATTTAAAAATTGGTTTTTTAAGAACATGGCATGTATACCTATTGATAGAAAAATCCATGATGAAGATGCTAAAAAAGAAACACTTAAATGTTTAAGTGATGGTCATGCTCTTGGAATATTTCCTGAAGGTACTATAAACAAAGAACCTAGTAAAGGCTTATTACCATTTAAAAAAGGTGCTGTTTCTTTTGCATATAAGGCAAATTGTCCAATAGTTCCATTTGCAATCATCGGAAAATATAAACCATTCAGAAAAGGACTTAAAGTAATATATGGTGAGCCATATTATGTTAAAAGCGATAACTTTGACAAAGAGACTAAGATTCTTATGGATAAAGTATTGAGTTTAAGAAACGGAGTTATTAAAAATGATTAGTTCTATTCATAAATATAATTATCCAAATTGTTCCATGTATGAATTATTAAAGGAATCAAGTAAAGATTACTTAGATAAGACAGCATTTATTTGTAATGGAAATAAAATTAAGTATATAGATTTTTTATCTAATATTGATGAGTGTGCCAATTCTTTTGTGGAGTTTGGCATAAAAAAAGAAGATATTGTATCAATAATACCTGAAAACATGTTAGAATTCATTACTTGTATTTATGCTTTTAATAAACTTGGAATAACTTGCAATATGATTCATTTTTCTTCAGGAGAAGAGGAAATTAAAAAGTCTTTTCTAGATACTAAATCCAATTATTTAATTGTATCAGAAAGACAAATTAAAAAGATAAATAATATTAAAAACAAATTAAATATAAAAAAAATAATATATATAAGTGAAAAGAATGTATCTTCAACATTCGATAAAATTAAAAAACTATTTCATAAAGATTATAATATTATTGATCATGATTATATTTCGTATAATAAAATTATATTTAGGGGTAAATATAAAAACATTAAAATAAAGAAATCAAAATATGAAGATTATAATGCTTTTATTATTAAAGGAAGTAATAAATATATTATGCTATCTAATTTAAATATAAATGCATCTTCAATAAATTTTAATTCAAATGATAATATTTTAAAAGATAAAAAATATATGTTTGATTATTCAATTTCTACAGGATTTGGTATAACATCAATACATAAAGCATTAATAAGCGGAAGTAAAATAATTCTTATAAAAAATCTAAGTTATAAAAACATTCCGGAAGCAATAATAAAATATAAACCTAATGTATTAGAATGTACTACTAATCTATTAAATGTAATTATGAATAATAAAAAGTTTAAAGATAAAGATATGTCTTATTTAAAACTTATAATATGTTCTAAAGAAAAATTAAATAAAACATTAAAAGATAAGATGAACTTATTTTTGAAAAAGCATAATAGTCTAAGTGATATAAAATCAACATATGGAATGAAAGAAAGTACATCTAATGTAGCAATTACTGATGTAGAAGATGAAGATATTATTGGTAACCCATATCAAAATATAGAAATAAAAATATTCTGTGATTCATTAAAAGAGTGTAAACCATTCGAAGTGGGAGAAATATGTATAAATGGTCCAGTATTAATGATGGGTTATCTAAATGACAAAGAAAGTACCGATAAAATAATAAAAAGACATAATGATAATAAAATTTGGCTTCATTGTGGAGATTTAGGATATATTGACGAAAAAGGTCGTATACACTTTAAGTCCAGTTTAAAAAGAGTTATAATATCAAGTGGTAATGAAATATATCCAAGTGAAGTAGAAAACATTATTTTAGCACATCCTTTTGTACAGGCATGTTCTATAGTTGGAGTTCCACATCCATATAAAAAGGAAGTAGTAAAAGTATATATAGTACTAAAAAGAGGATTAATACTAAATAGTGAAATTAAAAAAAGTATAAGAGAATACTGCGAGAAAAATATTTCTGATTATGCATTACCTTATGCATATGCTTATAGAAAAGAGTTACCTAAAACAATATATGGTAAGGTATCGTATGAAGAATTATTAAGCGGTAAAGATGAGGAGGAATAATATATGACAAAAATTAAAGGAGAATTAGGGTACAAATTACTAAGACCAATCGTATCACTATATTATAAAATAAAATATAGACCAATTGTTTATGGTGGTGAAAATATTCCAAAGGAAGGCCCAATAGTTGTATGTGGAAATCATAGACATACCCATGATCAATTTAATGTAATGATAGTTACTAAAAGAGTTATACATTATATGGCAAAAGATGAATATTTCAAGGGGAAAAATGCTTGGTTCTTTAAATTAGCATGCTGTATTCCAGTAGATAGAACTATTCATGATGAACATGCTAAAAGTGAAGCACGTAAAGTTTTAGAACAAGGTGGAGCGCTAGGAATATTTCCAGAAGGCACTAGAAATAAGACGATAGGTACCCCTGAAGAAGTTGTAATGCTTCCATTTAAATTTGGAGCAGTTTCTCTTGCTCAAAAAACTAATGCTTTAATTGTTCCTTTTGCAACTACAGGTGAATATACTGGTAAAAAAGGAAAACTTACTACTAGAATAGGAGAACCTTTTAGTGTAGAAGGAATGGATCTTGAAAAAGCAAATAAACTATTAAGACAAAAAATACTTAATTTAATGCAAAAAGAAGAAAAATAGTATATAATATATTACATAAGAAGAGGTGTAAATATGAGATTTATATTAACTGCCGGTGGGACAGGGGGGCATATATATCCCGCTCTTTCAGTTCTTAATGAAATAAAAAAAGATAAATCAAATGAATATTTATATATTGGAACAAAAGATAGAATGGAAAGTGATTTAATACCAGGTATGGGTATTCCATATGAAGGTATTGAAATATATGGGCTTTCTAAAACTAACTTAATTAAAAACTTTAAAAATTTAAATTGCATCAAAAATTCATATAAAAAATGTTTAAAAATAATGGATGAATTTAAACCAGATGCTGTTATAGCATTTGGTGGATACGTAACTTTGCCAGTTTGTTTAGCTGCTAAGAAAAGAAATATAAAAGTATTTTTACATGAACAAAATATGTTGCCTGGTAAAACTAATATTTTCTTATCTAAGATGGCAGATGCCGTATTTGTTTCATTTAAAGACGGTGTTAGAAAATTAAAATGTAAAAATATTATATACACTGGTAATCCTGTTAGTCAAAGAGCAGTTGAAACAAAGAAATTTGATAAGACTGAATTAGGATTCTCAAAAGATAAAAAACTGATAGTAATAGTAATGGGTTCTTTAGGAAGTACATCTGTAAATGAAAAATTATTAGACTTTTTAAGAACATTTGATAGAAAAGATACTGAAATATTATTTATAACTGGTAAAAAAAGTTTTGCTGATTTAAATAATAATTTAATTGTTCCTAAAAGTACTAAAATCGTTCCATTCTTTGAAAATCTTCCAAGTTTAATGAAAGCTGCCGATTTAATTATTTCTAGAGCAGGAGCATCAACAATAGCGGAAATAATGGCAACTAAAACACCATCAATATTAATTCCAAGTCCATATGTTGCTAATAATCATCAATACTATAATGCGCTTGATTTAGTAAATAAAAATATAAGTATAATGTTAGAAGAAAAAGATTTAAATAAACAAACTTTAACAGAAGCAATTGATGAAATATTTAAAGAAGATACAATAAAAGAAATAAAAAAGAATTTAAGAAGTATTAAAGATTTATCATCTAGTACTATTATGCTTGATGAAATGACTAAAATAATAAAGGATAAAAATGGTAAAAAAAAGGGTAAGAAAATTTAATTTTAAAAAATTTGCATTATTCATAATAACTATAGTTGTTTTAATAATTTTAGGTAACTATATTGCAAATATTAAACTTAAAAATATTATTATTACTGGTAATAATTATTACACAGATGATGAAATAATTGAAGAATCTGGAATCTATAATTATCCAAAATTTATATTTATTAATTCATCTATTATTAAGAAAAAATTATTAAAATTAGACATGATAGAAGAAGTTAATGTCAGCAAAAAATATGATTTTTCTATTAGAATTAATGTAAAAGAAAAGAAAATACTATATTATGATAGAGCAGATGATTTATATATGCTATCTGACTTAAAAAAATATAAACTAGATAACGTTTTGGCTAGCGCTACATTAATAAATTTTGTTCCCAGTGATATAGAAAATAAATTTGTAAGTAAATTAAAATTAATAGATGAAAATATATTAAAATTAATTAGTGAAATTGAATATTCTAAATCAGAATATGATAATGAAAGATTTTTACTTACAATGAATGATGGCAATCAAGTATATATCACTATAAGTAAATTAAATGTATTAAATAAATATATTGATATTGTAAAAAAACTAGATAATAAAAAAGGTATATTATATTTAGATAGTGGTAATTATTTTGAGATTAAAGGAAAGTAAGATATGAATATTTCATATCTTTTTTTATATAATTTAATATGACAAAAATAGAGAATTTTAAAAAATTTGTTTATAACCATCCTGAATTTATAGATGAAGTAAAACTTAATAATATATCATGGCAATCACTATATGAATTATATGATATATATGGGGAAGATGAGAAAATTTGGAGTAAATATTTTTCAAAATCTTCGAGCAATATTTTAAACTTAAAAGGTCTTTTAAACACAATAAAAAATATAGATATGAATTCACTTGAAGAAAATATAAATAATATTCAAAAAGCAGTCGAATTAGTGGAAGAATTTACAAAAAAAGATACAGAAGAAACTAAAAAAGATACTACTGAATTAAAAGAAACTAAAATAGATAATTTATATGGTGAATAATATGAAAAAAGAAATAATTGATAAATTAAAAAACAATCCAAAATTTTTAAATTATTTAAGACAAAACTCATATTGGTATAAAGAATTAAATAGAAATCCTAATAAATATGACAAATTTATAAGTGATATGAAAGTAAAATATAAATTAAGAACTATAGATAAAGTTGATAATTTTGTAGATAGTGTTGACTTAATAACTAAAATTATAGATGCATCAAATGAATAGATTTTCTATTCATTTTTTGTAAAGTATAATGATATTTATTGACATAAAAATAATATAAAATGTATAATTGAAATATAGGATAGGAATAATATCTATCAGAAAGGAAAGGATGAGATAATATGAACAAGAAAGGTTTTACATTAGTAGAGTTATTAGCAGTAATAGCAATCTTAGCAATCTTAGTAATCATGGCATTACCTGCAGTATTAAGTATGTTTACTAAAGCAAGAGTAGATACATTCCAAAACGAAGTAAGAACAATCTACAGAACTGCACAACAACAATACATATTAGGTGGAGGAGCTTCTGTTACATATGGTAATAATTATTCAAGCACTATCCCAAGTGGAAAAAAATGCAATGTATTAGAAATGACAGGAAATGCTAATTTAAAATACTATATTACTATTGATGGAAGCGGAAAAGTAACTAGATTAATGGCTACTAATGGTACTTATAATTATGATAGTACTGCTGTAACAGATTTACAAATCAATGATATAGAGGTTGATGCTAGTACTGGTGCTGTTACACCTACAAATTGTCCTCTTATTGATCAATAATAAATACCTGATTTAAATTCAGGTTTTTATTTTGTAAATAAAATATAAAACAAAAAAATATTTATTGACATAAAAACAATATAAAATGTATAATTGAAATATAGGATAGGAATAATATCTCTTAGTAATCATGGCATTACCTGCAGTATTAAGTATGTTTACTAAAGCAAGAGTAGATACATTCCAAAATGAAGTAAGAACAATCTACAGAACTGCACAACAACAATACTTATTAGGTGGAGGAGCTGCTGTTACATATGGTAATAATGGAACAAGTTGTGCCAGTGGAAAAGTATTAGAAATGACAGGAAATGCTAGTTTAAAATACTATATTGAAATTAATGGTAGTGGTCAAGTAACTACAATTCAAGCAGAAAATGGAACTTATTTCTATTCTAAAACTGATGCTAATGGATTTGATATTGATGATATTGATGTACCTGAAACTCCTTTAACTCCAAGTTCTACTAATAAAGTAACTGCTTGTCCAACAAGCTAATTAATCTTAAATATAAATGCCTTATGTAATTCATAAGGTTTTTATTTTGTAAATAAAATATAAAACAAAAAAATATTTATTGACATAAAAACAATATAAAATGTATAATTGAAATATAGGATAGGAATAATATCTAAGTATGTTTACTAAAGCAAGAGTAGATACATTCCAAAATGAGGTAAGAACAATCTACAGAACTGCACAACAACAATATTTATTAGGTGGAGGAGCTGCTGTTAAGTATGGTACTGGTACTAGCTGCACAAAATTAGAAATGACAGGAAATGGTAGTTTACAATACTATATTGAAATTAATGGTAGTGGTCAAGTAACTACAATTCAAGCTAAGAATGGTACTTATGGTTATACAAAAACTGCTACTGGTGGTTTTGATATTGATGATATTACAGTTCCATCAACTCCTGCTACTGATGCTGCAACTACTATTAGTAATTGTAATTAATCTTAAATATAAATGCCTTATGTGAATCATAAGGTTTTTATTTGAAATAAATTATGTTATACTTACAAATGGAGTGATAATATGAATTTAATAATAGGTAGTCATGTAAGTTTTGTTTCTTCTACTCAATTACTTGGTAGTGTTAAAGAAGCTCTTAGTTACAATGCTAATACATTTATGTTTTATACTGGATCTACACAAAGTACACAAAGAGGACAAATTAACGACGAACTTACTTATGAAGCATATGAATTAATGGTTAAAAACGGTATTAATAATGATAATCTTATTGTTCATGCTCCATATATAATTAATTTTGCTAATAAAAGTGATGAAAATAAATATAATTTTTATGTTGATTTTTTTGCTGAAGAGTTAAATCGATGTAAAAAATTAGGAGTTAATAAAATTGTTTTACATCCTGGAAGTGCAACTACATGTTCTAGGGAAGAAGCTATTAAAAATATTGCTAATGCATTAAATATAGTGTTTGAAAAAACTGAAAGTACTATGGTTTTATTAGAATTTATGGCAGGAAAAGGTAATGAGGTTGGTACTTCTACATTGGAATTAAAATCAATAATTGATTTAATTCAAAAGAAAGATAGAGTAGGTGTTTGTTTAGATACTTGTCATATGAATGATTCTTATGTAGATATTTCTAAGTTTGATGAATTTTTAGATGATTTTGATTCTAAGATAGGGATAGATAAAATTAAATGTGTTCATGTTAATGATAGTATGAATGAAAGAGGAAGTCATAAAGACAGACATGCTAATATTGGATATGGAACTATAGGATTTGATAATTTAATTAATGTTATCTATAATCCTAGATTAGAAGGTATTCCTTTTATTCTTGAAACTCCATATATAAATAGAAACAGTAAAGATGCTTGGGCTCCATATAAATATGAAATAGAAAATATTAGAAATAAAAAGTTTGTTGATTTTATTCAATAAACTTTTTATATTCATTATATTTTTCAATTATTTTCATATATAATGTTTTATTAAAAACCAATTTATAATTTGAAATATAACTGTTAAAATCTGTATCTAATATTTCGTTATAATCATTTTTTATAGCGCTATATATCATATCAATTTCTTCTTTACTAGCAGGAATGCATTCTTTTGATAAATAGTTAATTATATCTTCTTTTGTAAGTTTATTAATGTATGCTTTTAATAATTCTTTTTTCAATGAAAAACCTCCTACTAATAGTTTATTAATAGGAGATTTTTTTATTCATTTAAATTGGATATTGCATTTATTAAAGCAATTTTACCATATTCATATGTTCTTGCACCTTGTTGAAATATCACATAAGGTTTTCTAATAGGGCCATCGCAAGATATTTCAATTGAACTTCCTTGCACAAATGAAGCACTAGCCATGATTATTTTATCATCATATCCTGGCATATCTCCAGGTATTGGTAAACTATTTGCATCTATTGCACCAGCACCTTGTATTCCTTCTGAATATTTAATCATGTTATCTTCATTATTTAAATATATTAATTCAACGATATCAGCACGTTTTTCATTATATTTAGGACTTACATCAAATCCTAATTTTTCTAATACTATACTTGTTAAAATGCTTGTTTTAAGTGAACTGGCAACTACAGATGGTGCAAGATAAATTCCCTGTAAAAACAATCTATTTGCATTATCTGTAGGTCCAACCTCACGTCCTTCTCCTGGAACATTTAATCTTTCAGCACATAATTCTATTAGATCTTTACGCCCAGCTATATAACCACCATTATGTGCAATACCGCCACCTAGATTTTTAATTAAAGAACCAGCCATTAAATCTGCACCAACTGTAGTAGGGGTAATAGTTTCAACGAACTCACAGTAGCAATTATCTACAAATATTATAATATCTTTATTTATATTTTTTATAAACTTAATAACTTTTTCAACTTTATCTATTGTAATAGAATCTCTTAATGAATAACCTCTAGATCTTTGTATATGTACTACCTTAATGTTCTTATTATTTAAATATTCTTCTATTTTATTATAATCAAAGTCATTATTTACTAAATCTATCATTTCAAAATTAATATTGTAACTTTTTAAAGAACTTTTATTTTCTTTTATTCCGATAATATCATGAAGTGTATCATATGGAAGACCTGTTATTGAAAGAAGTGTATCATTTGGTCTTAAAACTGCGAATAAAGCAACTGTAATAGCATGAGTTCCAGAAATAATTTGAGTTCTTACAAGTGCATCTTCACTATCTAATATTTTTGCAAATATTTTTTCTATTTTGTCTCTACCTTCATCATTATATCCATATCCAGTAGTTCCATTTAAATCACTTTCACATATATTATACTCATGAAATGCATCTAATACCTTTTTACTATTATAATAGCAGTTTTCATCTATTTGATTATAAATATTTTTTAATTTATTTTCACTTTCATTTACTAGTTTTATATATTTATCTTTAAGATTTAACATTTTTTGCCTCCATCAACTCTAATAATACTATCGTTTATATATGATGCATCATCACTTGATATAAAATATATTACTTTTGCTATTTCCTCAGGATTTGCAAATCTATTTAATAATATTTTGTTTTCTTCATCTTTTTTGAATTCTTTGTCCATATTTTTATTCATCGGAGTATTTATCCATCCAGGACATACAGTATTAACTCTTATATATGGCTGATAATGATTTGCTAAATTATGAGTAAGATTAATAACACCTGCTTTAGAAGCATCATAATCAAGGCCATATTCATAATAAGTGTCAATACCATTTGTTGAAGAAATATTAATTATATTTCCTTTTTTATTGTCATACATTATTTTTCCAAAGTATTTGCTCATTAAAAATGTACCTACTAAATTAACTTCTAATATTTTCATAAAGTTTTCTTTTGTTTTTTCTTCGAAAGTAGTATCAATTGATATACTTGCATTATTGATAAGTACATCTATATTCCCAAATTTTTCAATAACTTTATTTTTTAAATTAATGATATCATCTTCTATAGAGATATCGCATTTAATGCATAATACGTTTGCATTATATTTATTTTTAATTTCATCTTCTAATGCTTTAGCCTCAATTTCATGAGTATTATAAGTCATTATAATATTATAGTTATTTCTTGCATATATTTTAATTATACTTTCAGCAAGTCCTGTTGATCCAGTTATTAAAACACTCTTTTTATTCATTTTAACACTTCCTTTTTTTCATGCATATTATATCACAAACAAATTAAGGTTTCACCATAAGAAGCACATTTATTAAAAAAAGTCAAATTGACAAAAAAATTTTAAAGTTGCATAATTGGGGTATCATTTTTAATAAATGATGAAAAGGAGAGCATTTTTATGCAAAATAGTAGGGAAATCAAGGAATGTCTTGATAAACTATTAGAAAAAAATGACACAGTATTCATAGTGCCACATAATAGACCTGATATGGATGCTTTAGGTGCTTCTATAGGAATGTCATTAATTTGTGATAAAAAGGGGATAAAAAATTATATTGTTATTGATGATGATGTTGAAAAACTTGAATCAGTAACAAGAAAGGTAGTTGGAGATATAAGTAGAGACTTTGAAATTATTAAAGCAAGTGATATTGAAGATTTAATAACTGATAAGAGCTTAATGATTGCGGTTGATGTAAATAAGGATTATCTAGTATCTGTTAAACCTTATCTGGACAGATTTAATGATAAATTTGTACTAGATCATCACAAAACAGATGAACATACTATTAAAACAGATCATTTATTTGTAGACGATAAATTATCAAGCGCTTGTGAAGAAGTCAGCAGATTAGTCTTCTTATATGGTGTAAAATTAACTGGAGATGAAGCTAATTACTTACTTGCTGGAATTGTTCTTGATACTAATAAACTTAACAAACCTAATGTAAATACTGAAACACTCTCTGTAATAACTAAACTTGCTAGTAAAGGTGCAAATTTATATTTTGCTAATAACATGTTTATTGAAGACTTTGAACATGATAGAGCTATTCAAAGACTTGTGGATAATACAGGCTTTATTAATTATGGTTTTGCAATAGCAAGTGACACATCAAATAGTGGAAAAATATATGAAATAGAAGATATTGCCAAAGCAGCTGATTATTTACTTAAATATCAAGTAAATGCTACATTTGCAATGGCATATATAGCTGAAGATACAGTTTCTATTAGCGCAAGAAGTAAAGGAATAATTGATGTATCAAAAATAATGAAAGCATTTGGCGGTGGAGGAAATGAACATAGTGCTGCTGCTAGAATTAAAGACGTAAAAGTAGAAGAAATTAAAGATAAATTATGTTCTATTTTAGTACCTGCTGCCTACATTAATGAATTTAATTTCGTAAAAGAAGATGGCCCAAAATTGAAGTTAGTACCATAAATCATAAGAATATTACCCTTGAAAAAAATCTAAAAATGTGGTATATTATTAGTAGTGAAAGGGAGTAGTTCCTTCTTACGAAGTTATAATTCAATGACACGGTTAAGTAACCTGGATTATATGTAAAGAACAAGACTTTTATAGAAATATAAAAGTCTTTTTATATTTCGGAAAGGAATTATATGAAAAAGAATACTAAAAAACTATTATTATTTGGATTAACATCTGCATTATTAATGACAGGATGTAGCAAAGGAAAGGAAATAGTACAAATTGACGGGAAACAATACATTAAAGAAGGAAACAATTTTACTCAAATGCAAAGTTCAACTAAAACTTTTTTACCAGGTGAACATGTAATTTATTATGTTATGAGTTACTCTGAGAAATTACACACTTCTAAAGAGGGTTGGGGCATTATAGATGTTCAAATTCCAGAAGTGCCTGAAGGTTATAAATATGAAAGTTCATTTCCAATAGATCTTGGAGGATATGGTTATACATCAAATATAGTACATGTATTTGTAAATGAAGTGACTGTTGAAGCTACTTGCACATATAATAATAAAACACAAGAATTTGGTTTCTTTGAACCAGGTACTCCAGTTAAAGAGTTAAAATTAGAATAAAAATATAATCTATTTAATAAAATGAAAGTTTTACTTGTAAACTTTCATTTTGTTTGCTATAATCTTTATGTGCAAAGAGGGAGGCAATTATGGCAAAGAAAGAAAACAGAGAAGGCGTAGCATTACAATGTACTGTATGTAAAGACATTAATTATTTAACAAGTAAAAATAAAAAGAATACAGAAGGTAAATTAGAAGTTAAGAAATTCTGTCCAAAATGTAATAAAACTACTCTTCATAAAGAAAAGAAAGCGTAGGTAATATATGTTTAATGTTAATGATATTAAAAATGGTATGACAATTAAATACGAAGGTAACATTTATCAAGTTGTTGAATTTCAACATGTAAAACCTGGTAAAGGAAGTGCTTTTGTAAAAACAAAACTTAAAAATTTAAAAGCTGGAACTACTCAAGAAATAACATTTAATGCTGGAATTAAGATGGAAAAAGCTGATGTTAGAAAGAGCGATTTATCATACCTTTATACAACTGGAGATACTTATGTATTTATGGATAATAATACATATGATCAATTAGAATTACCTGCATCTTTATTAGAAGATCAAGCAAAATTCTTAAAAGAAGGAATGAATGTTCAATCATTGTCTATTGAAGGTGAAGTTGTTGGAATTGATTTACCAGAAAAAGTATCTTATAAAGTAATTAGTGCTCCAGAGGCTGTTAAAGGAAATACAACAAGTTCAGCACAAAAAGATGTTACTATTGAAACTGGTTATACTTTAAAAGCTCCTTTATTTATTTCTGAAGGAGAAGAAATAATTATAACTACTAGAGATGGTAAATATTTCAGTAGAGGATAAAAAGTCTATTAAGACTTTTTTATTTGACTTTTAATATCAAATCGTATATACTTTATTTAGTAAACGGGGAAGAAATAAAAGTAATTATAGTTGATTTTAAAGAGAATTAGTGGCTGGTGAAAACTAATAATTAATTATAATGAAGTTACATATTTTGGAGTTTAATAGGTGATGCTTTATAATCTTGAGGTAGATAAATCTATAAATTAAGGTGGTACCACGACTAAATCGTCCTTATGTGCTGCCTTTTTATTTTGGAGGAAAAATGAGAAAATTTGAACGAATTAGCTTTGAACAATTTAAAAAAGATGTTAGTGACTCTAAAGAATTATATGAAAAGATAGAACTTCCTAAAAGGAGTACATCTCATAGTGCTGGATATGATATTAGAAGTATAGAAGATGTAACCATTAAAGTGGGTGAAGCAAAGGCTATTAAAACAGGCCTTAAAGTTTCAATGAATGATGATGAAGTATTATATTTGTATGTTAGAAGTTCACTTGGTTATAAATATAATGTAACACTTATGAATAGTGTTGGAGTTATAGATAGTGATTTTTATAATAATCCAGATAATGAAGGACATTTTCAAATAAAGCTTTTAAATCTTGGTGAAAAAGATTTTGAAGTTCATATTGGTGATAGAATTGCACAAGGCGTTTTTATGAAATATTTATGTGTTGATGATGAAGAAGAAATAAAAGATAAAAGAAAAGGTGGAATTGGTTCCACAAGTAAGGAGAGAAAATAAAATGAAATTATATGATGAACTTGTATGGAGAGGTTTAGTTAAAGATGTAAGTAATCCAGAATTAGAAAATCTTTTAAATAATGAAAAAGTTACTTTTTACTGGGGAACAGATCCAACTGCTGATTCATTACATATAGGACATTATTCATCTTTAGTAACTGCTAAAAGACTTGCTCGCGCAGGACATAAACCAATTTTATTAATTGGAGGAGCAACCGGTCTTATTGGGGATCCAAGACCTAGTGGTGAAAGAGAAATAATATCAAAAGAAACATTAGATAAATATTTTGAAGGAATTAAAAAGCAAGTAACTGAATTATTCGATGGTAATATTGAATTAGTTAATAACTATGATTGGATGAAAGATTATACTTTCTTAGATTTCTTAAGAGATATTGGAAAATATATTAATGTAAATTATATGCTTAATAAAGATATTATTAATAGAAGACTTGATAGTGGAATTACATATGCAGAATTTTCATATACATTAATTCAAGGTTATGATTATTTACATTTGTTTAGAGAAAAAGGTGTAAGATTACAAGCTGCTGGATCTGACCAATGGGGTAATATTACTACTGGAATAGAATTAATAAGAAAAATTGAAGGTAGTGAAGCATATGGATTTACAATGCCTTTAATACTTGATGCTAATGGTAAAAAAATAGGAAAAAGTGAAGGAAATGCATTATGGATAGATAAAAATAAAACTAGTCCATATAAGATATATCAATATTTTATAAATACAGATGATAGTTTAGTAGTTCATTACTTAAAGGTATTTACATTCTTATCAAAAGAAGAAATTGAAGCATTAGAAGAGAGTGTTAAAACTGAACCTGAAAAAAGACTTGCACAAAAAACATTAGCATTTGAAATAGTAAAAGATTTACACGGAGAAGAAGAAGTTATAAAAGCACAGAAAACTAGTGAAGAAGTATTTTCAAAAGGATATAGTGAAGAAGGAATGATTGAAGAAACAGTTAATATTGATGATTCTTCAAATTTAATGGATTTATTAGTACTTTCAAAAATAGCACCTTCAAAGAGTGAAGCAAGAAGATTAGTAATTGGAAACGGAATTAGTATAAATTCAGTAAAACAAACTGATCCTAATATATTAGTAAGTGATTTAACAAGTGAAAATACATTAGTAGTTAGTAAAGGTAAAAAGACACATATAAAAGTTACTTTAGTAAAGTAAAGTAACTTTTTCTTTAATTCTTTATTAAGATATTATATAATTATAATGGAAAGTAAGTGATTAAGATGAAGAGTACTAGCGAAAGAGACTGGTTAGTTAATTTTGGATTATTTGTTTTATCAATGATATTATTCATATTAGTTCCAACTATAATGGCATTAACTTTATTTTTTATACCAAGTAAATTAATATCATTAATATCTAGTATAGTATATATACTCATAATATTTTTAATATATAAAAATGACTTAATTAAAGAGTTTGATACATTCAAAAATAATTTTAAAAATTGTTTTAAAACTGGACTTAAATATTATATTGGTGGATTACTTGCAATGGTATTTTTTAATATGGTTATATCAGTTGTAATAAAAGATGTTTCTGCTAATGAAAATGCAGTAAGAGATATGTTATTCTTATCTCCAGTGTTAACTATGCTTAGTATTGCTATAACTGCACCTTTAAGTGAAGAACTATTATTTAGAAAGAGTGTAGGGACACTTACTAAAAATAAATGGATTTTTGCAGTTTTAAGTGGAATTTTATTTGGCGGTGCTCATTTATTAGCAGGAGAGTTTAAATTAATTAATTTATTATTTATATTACCTTATGGAAGTTTAGGATTTGCATTTGCTTTAATGGACCATGAAACAAAAAGTACATGGACTTCTGTAATGATGCATGCTATGCATAATACATTGACTGGAATTATGCTTTTAAGTATGTATTTTAGTGGGGCGCTTTCATAATGGATGAAAAGCGTCATGTTTTTTTGAATATTATTATATTTGTTATTGTATTAGTAACATCACTTTTTTTATATGCTAAATATATAGGAATAAAAGGTATTAAAATAAAAGAATATAGAGTAGTAAATAGTACATTACCTAGTAATTTTAGTGGTGTTAAAATAGTTCATTTTTCAGACCTTTTATATAAATCGACTATAACTGATGATGATGTTACAGAACTTGTAGATAAAATTAATATGTTAAAACCTGATATTGTAGTTTTTACAGGTGATTTAGTTAATAAAAATATAAAGATAAAGGAAAAAGAAAAAGAGTTCCTAATTAATGAATTATCTAATATAAATGCTACTATAGGTAAATATGCAATTTATGGAGATTATGATTATTATCTAGATTCATATGAAGAAATACTTGAAAAGAGTAATTTTACTCTTTTAGATAATTCATATGATGAAATATATTATAAAACAAATGAAAGTATATATTTAGTAGGTATACCTTCATCAATTAAATCAAACATTAAAATGGAAGAAGCCTTTAAAGAATATGACGAAAATAATAGAAAGTGGACAATAGTATTAATTCATGATGGCAATACTATTAAATTACTAGATGAAAGTAATTATGAAGTTGATCTAATTCTTGGCGGCCATTCATTAAATGGTAGTATAGTTTTACCTTATTATGGAGGTTTATTCATTGATAAATATTCTTATAAATATTACGATGAATACTATAAAAAAGGCATTACTGACATATACATATCAAGTGGAATAGGTACTAATGACTATAAATTTAGATTTAATAATAAACCCTCAATTAATTTTTACAGATTAAAAGCACAATAATATAGGAAGGCGATAATATGAAAAATCAAAAAGGATTTACATTAGTAGAGTTACTAGCAGTAATAGCAATACTAGCAATACTAGTAATAATGGCATTGCCTGCAGTACTTAGAATGTTTGAAAAAGCAAGAGTAGATTCATTTACAAATGAGATAAATACAATAATCAGAACAACAAGACAACAATATCTACTTGATGGAGGAGTACCTCAGTCATTTAATAGTAGTTCAAATAAATTACCACTTACTGGGAACTCAAGTTTAGAATATTGTGTAAGTATAGATGGGAACGGAAAAATAACAGAATTGAAAGCAACAAATGGAAACTATAAATATGAAAGTAGTGGAATAGTAAATGAGGTACATAGTACAGAAGTTTCAACAGCAGAAAGTAATTATGAACTTAGTTGTGCAGGAGGAAACACATCATCAATAACATATGTAAATAGACAAAAT
>CACYWH010000028.1 GCA_902778125.1 uncultured Erysipelotrichaceae bacterium
TAATTCACTTACTACTTTTATATCATTTTTTATTACTTCTTCTATTATTCCACTTTTACTATATTGATATTCTCCATTTGTTGCTTGTAATTCTGTTATCTTTCCATTCCCATCTATACTTACATAATATTTTAATTTTGAATTTCCTGTTAGCGGTAATTTATTCGTACTACCATCTGCATTTGTCCAAGTTTGAGCATTTCCACCATCAAGTAAGTATTGTTGTCTTACTGTTCTAAGTATTGTATTTACTTCATTACTAAATGTATCAATTCTTGCTTGATTAAACATTCTTAACACTGCTGGTAATGCCATTATTACTAGTATTGCTAAGATTGCTATTACTGCTAAAAGTTCTACTAATGTAAATCCTTTTTGATTTTTCATATTCTATCACCTATTATTAATTATAATTGTTTTACGTTTTTATATCAATCATTTTTGTGGATAACTTTATTAATTTTTGTAAATGTATATTCTTTCATGATAAATTAAAACTTACTATATACTAGTAAGTTCATTTTCTTTTTCTTTAAATTTTTCATCAACTATTTTATTAAATTTGTCAATTAATTCTTGTACAATTTCTAAACACATATCTCTTTCATCTTCAGTAAGATCATCACTTTTTTTAATTTTATTGTTTTCATCTTGTCTAATATTTCTAAGTGCTATTTTAGCTTCTTCTGCCATTGCGCTTGCTTGTTTAACATATTCACGTCTAGTTTCACCAGTTAATTCTGGAACAGTTAACATTATTACTTCTCCATTATTAGTTGGAGTTATACCAATATTTGCTTCATAAATAGCTTTTTCAATATTCTTTAAAGATGATCTATCAAATGGTTTAATAGAAAGAACTCTTGCTTCAGGAATTGATATTGTAGCTAAAGATTGAATTGGAGTTGGTACACCATAATATTCAACCATAATACCATGTAAAATATTGGGATTTGCTCTTCCTGCTCTAATTGTAGTAAATCTACCTTCAAGAGTTTCAATTACTTTATTCATTTTATTTTTAATTTCATTTTCATCTATCATATTTTTTCCCTCCATTATCAACATCATTATATAATATTTTACTTGATTTAATCAACTATTTATCACTCATCTTTTTTATTTTATCTAATATAGTAAGTGCTTCTATAGGTGTTACCTCAAGTGGATTAATAGTTTTAATATATTCTCTTAATTCATCAGTATCATCTACTAAATTAAGTTCAAATTGTTTAATTGTTTTTTCAGATGTATGCTCTTTATTTTCATATTCACTTAACAATTCATTTGCTCTTTTAAGCACTACGTTAGGTAAATTTGCAAGTTTAGCAACATTTATACCATAACTCTTATCTACAGCACCATCTAATACTTTATGAAGGAAAGTAATATCTCCTTCTTTTTCACTAATTGATACATGTACATTTTTTATGCCTTCAAATTTATTTTCCATATCAGTAAGTTCATGATAATGAGTTGAAAATAATGTTTTAC
This sequence comes from uncultured Erysipelotrichaceae bacterium, assembly GCA_902778125.1. GTDB lineage: Bacteria > Bacillota_I > Bacilli_A > RF39 > UBA660 > CAG-1000. Next base: position 1,495 of record CACYWH010000028.1, read on the forward strand.
ATTTAATAGTATTTGCTATGTATTCAATTATTGCTCCTGCTAAAGACATACCATCATAAGTACTTGTACCACGCCCAAGTTCATCAAACAATATTAAACTATTCTTTGTTGCATTTTTAAGTGCGTTAGCACTTTCCTTCATCTCAACCATGAAAGTACTTTCACCACCAACTAAATCATCAGATGCACCTATTCTTGTAAAAATCTTATCAAATATTGGAATATTACATTTTGTTGCTGGAACATAAGAACCAATTTGATTAAGTATTACAATAATACCAAATTCTCTCATATAAGTAGATTTACCACTCATATTAGGCCCTGTTATTATTAATATATTAGTCCATTTATCAAGTACTATATCATTATCTATATATTCACCTTCAATGACGCTTTCAACTACAGGATGACGACCACCTATTATTTCTACTATATTATCATCATTAATAGTTGGTTTTATAAAGTTAGATTCCTCTGCAGTAGTAGCAAAAGATTGCATTACATCATAAAAAGCAATTCTACTTGAAACTTTTTGTAATGATGAAATATATTTTTTAACTTCATCTTTTATTTTACAAAATTCATCATATTCTAAATTGTTTAAACTTTCTTCAGCATTTAATATTAAATTTTCTTTTTCTTTTAGTAATGGTGTTATATATCTTTCGCAATTAGCAAGTGTTTGTCTTCTTTCATATTGAAATTCCTCTTTAACATCTTTTATTTGACCTTTAGGTATTTCAATGAAATATCCAAATACTTTATTATAACCCACTTTTAAGCCTTTAAGGCCAGTTCTTTCTTTTTCTTCTATTTCAAATTTTGAAATAAAATCTTTTCCACCAGTCTTAATATTTCTAAGTTCATCTATTTCCTCGGAATAACCTTCTTTTATTATTCCACCCTCTTTAATAGTAAGTGGTGCATCTTCACGAATAGATGATTCTAATAGATTATATAATTCATCAAAAACTTCTAATTTGTCTTCATTTAAATCTAATAATATATTATTTATGTCTGGTATTACTTTAATACTTGTTTTTAATTGTAATAAATCTTTTGGAGTTAAAGTTGAGCATGCTACTTTACCAGTTAGTCTTTCTAAATCGTATACCTCATATAATAAAGATTTTAGTTCACTTTTAAGTAAAAAATTATCAATTAGTTTTTCAACTAAGTTTTGTCTTCTGACTATTTCATCTTTATTTATAGATGGACTAATCAAATAACTTTTTAAAAGTCTACTTCCCATTGCTGTTTTAGTTTTATCTAAAAAACCAAGTAAACTATTTTGTCTATCTTTATTTCTAATAGTTTCTACAAGTTCTAAGTTTTTAATACATTCTTTATTTAATTCTAAGAATAATTTATTTTCTATTATTTCAACATTTTGAAAATGACTTAGATCTTGTTTTAAAGAATTTGATAAGTAATTTAGTACTAAAGATGTAGTAGAAATTATTTTAGTATCTTCAATACCATCAAAAACATTTTTTAATTTAAATTCAGTATCATTGTTATAATAAGATATAAACATATTATAGTTAGATTTAAGTGTATGTATTAATGAAACATCAAAATTATCTTTTACTACTATTTCTTTTATACTTAAATTTACTAAATGACTTATAAGTTTTTCTTTATCATTTTCTATATATGTAGAGCAAACTTTACCGCTTAATAAATCTGCATAAGAAAGAACATATGCATAATTATAATCTGATATACTTGCGATGTAATTAAATTCATTTTCTGGTACTATTTCTGTACTTGTAAGTGTACCAGGGCTTACTATTTGAATAACTTCTCTTTTAACTATACCTTTAGCTGTCTTAGGATCTTCCATTTGTTCACATATAGCTACTTTATATCCCTTTTCAATTAATTTCTCTAAGTAAACATTTTTAGCATGATATGGAACACCACACATTGGAACTCTTTCAGATAAACCACATTGTTTTCCAGTTAATGTAAGTTCTAGTTCATGAGAAGCAGTTATTGCATCATCAAAAAACATTTCATAGAAATCACCTAATCTATAAAATAAAATTATGCCCTCATATTCACTCTTGGTTTTTAAATATTCCCTCATCATAGGGCTTACATCTTCAAGTTTAACATCTTTTCTTTCCATACAATTTATTATAATTGGTTTTAAGAAAAATGGCAAATAAAAATATCCATTTAATTGGATATTTTATTTTTCATTACTCGCAACACATTTTTTTATTTGGTTATATATATATTTAGAACCCTCTTTTGTATAATGAACACCATCATTACCAATATAACCATTGCTTACCCATTCTTCCACTGGAATTGATCCATATGTATCGCAATAATATACTTTAGCATCTGGTGAATTACTTTTAATTTGATTAATACAAGTACTCTTCATATAATTATTAAATGTTTCTACATTTGCATTAGTATTAATACTTTTATATTTTACAATTTTGCTTTCATCAAATGGATTTACTGAAACAATATAGAATTCATTTTTCTTATCCATGCTCTTAACAAAACTATCATATGTATCACAGAAACCTTTATAACGGGATATAGAATTAACTCCATAATTAGCAGTAACTGCATAAGTTTTATCACTATTTTGAGTTAACTGACTTTTAGCACTTTTCATATGTGATCTAAAATCATCATCAAGTCCAGTACTAACTTTTGCATAAATAGTTTCTTTTTTATCATCAAATCCTAATGCTTCTTTTATTTTTTTAAATGCATTTATTCTTGAATCACCTAAATATATAATATTTTTATTAACATTTACATCAGAGTCATCATCATTAGTATTTGCAGCATCTCCATTAGGATTTTTAACAATACCACTATCAATTAAATTTCTGCAATCATAAACTCTAGCTGTTTTATATCCACCAGAATCACGAGTATTACTATTTCTTATATCTTTTTCTATAATATCAATATAATTTGTTCCATTTTTAGATGCTTTATCTACTATAGGCGTAATAGTATCATCATGATATCCTACGTTAGTGACTGTTCCATCTTCATTTGCCACTATTAAATATTTTGTGTTTTCTACTGCATCATCAATAACATCTTTATATAAACCACTATCATATTTTTCCTCTTTTGCACTTACTTTATAGTTTTGTGCACATGATCCAGCTCTATAGTATATTTCAATTCCAGGAGTATAAGTTTCATGTCTTTTCATTGCATAATGTACAGTATTACGCAAGAAAACAGTTCTATATAAAATAACAAATGTATATCTATAATCAAGATTTTGTCTAGGAGAAATTTCTCCGAAAAAAACACCTCTAGAGTATTCATAAAATGATATTGCTTTCTTTGCCCTTAACTGTCCCGTTGAAGTCCTTGTAGCACCCCCAGGTAAATCATTAGGATTTTTATATGCAAGTTTTTCTTCAGTGCATGTGTGTAAACGAATATAAACTTGTTCTTGATTTAAAGTCCAAGTACAAGCTTCAATTAAATCTTCTTGTGGTACGATTTCTTTTCCTAGACCACTACTTGCAAATTGACTTTTGCTATTCGCTTTATTCATTTCATCAATTATTTTTTTTACTATAGAAAGTCTTTCTTCATATGATTCTTTTTTTTCACTATCTTTCACATTATGTATATAATTTTTAGCAGCAATATAATCATTTATATTTATTGTTTCTTCTGCTTTGCTTACTAATACTTCTGACTTAGTTACATATAATTCTTGTATTTTTTCACTAGAAATACCTATTAAACATTTTGAATAATCACTGTTTGGAAATGATACACCAATTATCAAATTTACTAATACTGGTACTATAAATATTAATGCAGCAGCAATAATGCTTGGTACTGCTTTCTTTTTTATAGATGCTATTGCATCCTCATTTCCTTTTGTAATAGCTTGTATTAATTTAAATGTAAGTGAAAAAAGTAATAATATTGGTACTACTATTCTTATTATAGTAATAATTATATTTACTATATTCATTACTTCCAGTACTTTTGGTGTATCACATATACCTAATACTAACATAACATCACCTACTTACTATTAATAGATACTAGTTGATATTTAAAATATTCTCCTCTAGTCTTATCTATATACTTAATATTTTTTTCATATATTGTTCCATTATACGTGTTTACAACATCATTATTAAATTCACTATAATTTTCATGCTCTATTGTATAATTTATTTTTGTTTTAATTTCATCCTCTACATCTTTCTCATAAACATTAATTTCATATTTATATAGATTAGCAGAAATATTGTCACCTTCATAACTAATATCTTTAATTAATACAAAATTAAATTCATGATCATCTGGTTCATCACTCTTAAAACAAATTGATTTATTTTTTAAATAAACAAATTCTATATCTTCTAATTTATCATAATAATTAGAAATATCTTTTCCAAATAATTCTTTAAATGAATTTAAGAAATCTTTTTTACTTATGCAAAATCCAAATTCATTTCTATAATCAATAAAACTTTTAGTTTTATTTTTAGTAATATTACTTTTATAATATTCTAATAGTTCATCCATGTTATCCATACTAATATTACCATCATAATAATCTAAATTAGTTAATTGGATAAAATATGAATCATAAACTAGTTCTTGTTTGATTTTTTCACTTTTAACATTATAGTGATTATAGTATTTAAAACTACTATTAACGTCAGTAACATTTTTTACCCATCTAGTGATAACTAATGCAAGAATAAATATTAATAGAGGAACAAATTTCATAATTTTTTCTTTAATCATTACTTTTTACCTCCATCCAATTCAAAATGCATGCCGTCAAAGGAACTACCTTTCCAATTTCCACCCCATTTAAATCCTAGAGGCTCAAAGATTTTTTTCCATAAAATATAGTTAATATTTCTTGGATCATCTTCTCTTCCAAGGGCAGCAACGAAGGCTTCATATTCGCTTTTATTTCTTTTATATGGTGTGTATTTCTTGCCATTTACAGTGTATGTTCCACCCGGATTAATATCTATTGCTGTACCATACGAATGATTAGAAACATATTTAGTATTAGATGTAAATCTTTGAACACTTGTTGCTTTTCTTCCACTCATTGTAATATCTTCAGGTTTATAAACGATTCCATCTATTCCAGTTGTAGTTATTTTACATAATGCTTGTTGAACTTTTTCCCATGTGGATTTAGCAAGTTTATGCATCTTCATATCAATATTCCATCCATTTGAACAAGTCATTGGTAAGTCAACAAGGTTTTCTTTATTCCAAGCAGGATCAGATTTTAAAGACCATCTGTTAGTTGTACCATTTGGTTCTGAATCTGCGTATGCAAATGAACCAAAAATACCTCTTTTAGGAGAACAATATTTATATTCACCATGTTTATTACATGTGCCAGCAGTACCACTATCTGGATTAAATGAGCCATCCCCTATTGGATCAGAATCAACAGAAATAGCATTCATTCCAAAACTTAGCATCCAATAAATTATATCTGAAATTTTATCACCATTACTATCTTCTAACAAAACAGTTCTAGGAACTTCATCATGATCACATGTCAAATATTTTAAGTCGTCTAAACGATTTAATTCACTAAAGAAATTTGTTGTTGGATTTTTAAATATAGTTGGTTCTGCTTCCTCTACAAATCCTTTAAGAGGTATTGTTCTAAAATAACTCTTATCTTTTTCTTCACATGATGAAACATGAGAACTCAATGAAACAATTGATGAAAAATAATCTTGATATTCACGAGCTACATAGTATGTACCAGCTCCACCCATAGAATGTCCAATTAATGCAATTTTTTTAGTATTAATATTATAGTTAGCAATTACTTCATCCATAATTGTCTTAACGCCTTTTAATACATTAGTGCTCCCCCATGTATCATCAGTAGATGTCACTATTGGTGCAACTATTATAGCAGGAATATTTTTAAGACCAGTAGAAGACCAATTTCTTACAACAGCAGGAAGACCGCTTCCGACTAAAGCATTAAATGATTTGCCGCGTTCACTAGAACCATGTAGCCATAAAATCATTGGTAAGCTTTGTCCACCATAATTTTCTGGTACACATATTGCATAAGTCATACCACCTGCTTTTTTTTCTTGAAATTTACAACTTCCAAAATCCATATCTAAATAACCAGAACTTGCAATTATATTTTGTTCTCTTATTTTATCAATTTTCTCTTTTATTTCTTTTAATTTTTCTTCATACTCTTGTCTTTCTTTTTCATTTTTAATATAAGTTAAATAATTCATAGCTGCTACATAATCACCCATATTTAGTGAATTATCAGCTCTATTAAATAATTTTTCCATTTTCATAACATATGCTGCTTCTATTTTTTCAACAGATGTTTCTACAAAGCATGCACTATATTCATTATCTGGAAAAGATATATCTATTATTAAATTTATTGCAGTAGGAACTAGAAATATTAAAGCAGCCGCTATTACACTAGGAACAGCAGTTTTTTCTGCTTTTTTCACTTCTTCTTCATTTTTAGCAACAGCTGCTTTTGTAAATTTAAAAGCTAAAACAAAAAGTAATAATATTGGTACTACTATCTTTAATATATTAACTATTCTAACAACTATATTAATTACTTCCATTGTTTTTGGATCATCACATATACTCAATATCATATTCTCTACCTCTATTTTATTGTAACATTTTTTAAATCATAAGTATAGTAATTATTAAAAAGAAAAAGAGTACAAATATTGCACTCTAATTTTATCTTTTGTTTCTTATAATTACAATACCGCTTCCGCCTGAGCCTCCGTGACCGCAAGTTGGGAAAGATGAAGTGCATCCACCACCACTAGCGCCTCCGCCACCAGAACCAGTATTAGCAGTTGCATTGCTACCGTGATTTGCGTATCCTCCTCCAGTTGTTGAAACTCCTCCTGCGCCTCCACCAGTTGAACCTCCAGCACCGCTACAAGCTGAGTTTCCGTTTGCCCAAGAGTGAGCGCCTCCGCCACCACCGGCACCATAAAGTGTACTTCCAGAACCAAAGGCAGCAGTACCACTTGCACCATCTTCACCTTTATAGCCTATACCATTATAATGAGTACAATTATTTCTACAACCGCCATTTCCACCTTTAGCACCGTTTACTGTAGTACCTGATAAAGATCCACCAACTGTAGTACCACCAGTACCTCCTGCAGCGTTTGCATCGATACTACCACATTTAGATCCACCACTACCACCCGCAGCAGTAATTAATGAGCCTAATGATGAAGTACCACCAGCAGAACCATCTTCTGCTTGTGATTGTGCACCAGTTCCACCAGCACCAATAGTTATTGTATAATTAGTGTTTAAACTTAAAGCGAAATTAGTAACTTTCTTTGCAGCACCACCGCCGCCACCACCAGCACCTGCATAAGAACCGGTAGTCATTGTTGCTGTACGGCCAGCGCCTCCGCCGCCGCCTCCGCCACCTACGACGTAAGCATCAACATTTGTAGACAAAGCAGTTATATTTAAAGTTCCACTAGTTAAAAACTCTACTTGCCATGGTGTACTATTGGTATTATATGATGTATTGGTATATTCAGTGCTTCCAACTTTAAATTTACCTGTGTAACTAAATGCAATTGCATAATTTGCTTTCCACTGAGCATGCAATGTAATATTTTGCGTAGGTGTATATTTTGCACCTCCATTTCCTATTTTTGTTCCTCCACTTTCAGCTGTATACCATCCTAAGAATGTGTATCCACTCCTTGTTATAGTAGGTAATGTTACTTGTGCTGTTGATGATGTTGTACTAGATGTCCATCCTGCTGTCTTTGTACATGTTGTTCCACTATTTGATGGGAACGTATATGTTGTTCCTGACATTGTTCCACATGTTCCACTATTTGTCCATCCACTGAATGTATATGTGGTTGTCTTTGTTATTGTTGCATTCGCTGCTGTTGCAGCACTTCCTCCATGTGAGTTATAACTTACAGTGTATTTACTACTTGTATCCACTGAATTTGATCTTGTAGCGTTTGGTACTGCTATTGTTGTATTATAGTTTTTTGTCACACTTCCAGTTCCAGTTAGTGTATTATTATTGAACACTACACTACCACCATTTGGGTTTACCTTTAATGTATTTGAATTTATTGCCCATATTGCATATAACGTTGTTGCACTTGGCACTGTATTTGCAGCTTTTACCTCTGCTCCTGCATTATAACATGTTCCACTTCCATCTGATTTAGTGCACCATTTACTAAATGTATATCCTGTTGCTGTTATTGCACTTGCTGCATTTGTTGCTGTTGTATATTTCATTGTTACTGCATTTGGTGCTGTTCCATGCCCATTTGCATCATATGTTAATGTTGCTGTCTTTTCTGTCCATTGTGCATGTAATGTTATATTGGCAGTTGGCGTATATTTTGCTCCTGCATTTCCTATTTTTGTTCCACCGCTTGCTGCTGTATACCATCCATTAAATGTATATCCTGTTCTAGCTACTGTTGGTAGTGTTACTTGCGCAGTAGATGATGATGTGCTTGATGTCCAACCTGCTGTCTTTGTACATGTTGTTCCACTATTTGATGGGAACGTATATGTTGTTCCTGACATTGTTCCACATGTTCCACTATCTGTCCAACCGCTAAATGTATATGTTGTTGTTTTTGTTATTGTTGCGGATGCATCACTCGCAGCACTTCCCCCGTGTGAGTCATAACTTACTGTATATTTACTACTTGTATCCACTGAATTTGATCTTGTAGCGTTTGGTACTGCTATTGTTGTATTATAGTTTTTTGTCACACTTGTCGACGTTGTTCTTGCTGAGCCATCAAATGTTACGCTTCCTCCATTTGGATTTACTGTTAGTTTATTTGAATTTATTGTCCATTGTGCATAATATGTGACTGTTCCACTAGTTGCAACATTTTTAATACTTGTTCCTGCTGCTATTGTATCTCCTGTATTAGCTTTCTTCCATCCTACAAATGTATATCCTGTCTTTGCAAATCCATTTGCTTTCAATGTACAAGTTCCATCATAAGTACATTCGTGGCTATCAACACTTCCGCTAGTACTTCCATTTCCATTGTATGCTACTGTAAATTTATTAGCATTCCATTGTGCATATAATGTAATATCTTTTGTATATGTCCATTTCCAAGGATTAGTTCCGTTTCCATTTTCATATACTCCAGCACTATTAAGTGCCCATTTTGTACCACTTCCATTTGCACTTTCATTCCATCCATTAAATGTATATCCTGTTCTTGTAAATGTATTTTTACGAGTTACAAAATTTGAATCATAAGTGGCAGTACTTGAAGCCATTGTACCAGTTCCACTATTAGAATTGTATGCAACTGTATATGTATTTGCTGTCCATTGTGCATAATATGTCACTGTTCCACTAGTTGCTGCATTTTTAATACTTGTTCCTGCTGCTATTGTATCTCCTGTATTAGCTTTCTTCCATCCTGCAAATGTATATCCTGTCTTTGCAAATCCATTTGCTTTCAATGTACAAGTTCCATCATAAGTACATTCATGGCTATCAACACTTCCACTAGTACTTCCATTTCCATTGTATGCTACTGTAAATTTGTTTGCGGTCCATTGTGCATAATATGTGACTGTTCCACTAGTTGCTGCATTTTTAATACTTCCTCCTGCTGCTATTGTATCTCCTGTATTAGCTTTCTTCCATCCTACAAATGTATATCCTGTCTTTGTAAATCCATTTGCTTTCAATGTACAAGTTCCATCATAAGTACATTCGTGACTATCAACACTTCCACTAGTACTTCCATTTCCATTGTATGCTACTGTAAATTTATTTCCTTCCCATCTTGCATAAACAGTTTTGTTTCCTGTTACTTTCTCTGTTGCTTCAAATTTTGTTCCTCCACTTAAACTTGTATACCATCCTTTAAATGTATATCCTGTTCTTGTTGGTGTACATAAACTTCCCCA
>CACYWH010000029.1 GCA_902778125.1 uncultured Erysipelotrichaceae bacterium
TGCTAATTTTTGAGTATAATTATAATTGTAGTGAGAAAAAGATACTCACTATGGTATTAAAATTATATATTTGATATGTGCTTACCTCAAATGGCTCAACACATTTAGGAAAGGAAGTTGATGGATATGATGTTAGTACCAAGAAGAAATTTTGATTTGTTTGATGATATCTTTGATGATTCATTCTTTATGCCAAAAAATGACAACAAGATGATGAGAACAGATATTGAGGAAAAGGATAATAACTATGAACTTGCCATTGATTTGCCAGGAATGAAGAAAGACAATGTTAAAATAAGTTTAGAAGATGGGTATTTAACAGTTCATGCTAAACAAGAAAGTAAAAATGATGAAAAGGATAAACATGGTAAGTATATTAGACGCGAAAGATATTATGGTGAAGCATCCCGTAGTTTCTATGTTGGAGATGAAGTTACAGAAGAAGATATCAAAGCTAAATTTGAAGATGGAACATTAAAGATTGAAGTTCCTAAAAAAGAAAACAAACAAATCAAAAATAATAATTATGATACGTAAAATTTTCTAAAAAAAGAAATATATCTAAAGATTAAGATATTAAGAGAATTGTAAAAATTCTCTTTTTTATGTGATATACTATATATGAGGTGAACTTATTATGAAAAAAATGTTACTGCTATTATTTTCTTTAATATTATTGTTTTGTGTTACTGGATGTGGTTCTAATGGAGAAAAGCAAAATAACAATGGGCAACAAGAACAAAAATATGAAGAAAAAGAAAACAACAATCAACAAAATAATTCAAACAATAATTATGTAGATGATGATGAAATTATTGAATTTGATAATGATGATAATGGTCCAACAGATGAAAAAGCTGTGACTGTAGAAGAAGTAATTAATTGTGATGGTTGTGTATATGCATATTTTAGTGATGAAGGTGATAAAGCAAAAACTTTAGGAGCCACTTTATCTCCTAGTGATTATACAAAGGATATCAACAATTTAAAAACAGCAGGAGGAAAACAAAGACATAATTTCTTTGGATTAGTACTTTCTGGTAATACAATATCAAGAGCATATGCATGCATATTAAAAGATAATAAAATATATTGTATTGAAGGATCTACTAATGGTGCATATCATAATAGTAATATTGCCATTTTAAACAAAATATTTACTAATAGTCAATGTAAAACTATTTCAGACGGGAATACTTATACTTGTACAGATGGTAGTTATAACGGTGATACAAAAACTAACGGATACACTAGTTTACATTATGAAACAAGTTGTACTATCTATGGTGCAAATTCTAATACAGGAAAATTAATTTGCCATTAGTATATGAATATAATAGATCGGAATATTAAGATATACAGAACGGATGAGAATCCGTTTTTATGTGGTATAATATTTATATAAGTATTGAGGTGGATTATGGAATTGAATAATGAAAGCAAAACTCTTTTTATTCCTTTATTGGGAAAAGCAATAATGAGTAAAGATAATTTATTTTTACATGATCCAAAAGCAGAAGAAATAATATCTAAAATCAACTATGATTTTAATTCGTTAAAACAATCAAAATGGTTATCAATGTACATGAGTGTTAGAGCATTAATAATCGATGAGTTATGTAATAAATATATTGAAGAACATCCTAATGCAAATATAATACATTTAGGCTGTGGACTTGATTCAAGATGTTTAAGAGTAAATCAAAGCTTTGATACTTGGTATGATATAGATTATGAAAATGTAATTGATATAAGAAAAAAGTTTTATAACGAAGATTCAAAACATAAAATGATAGGTGGTTCAGTAGTAGATTATAAATGGTTAGAAGAGATAAAAACAAATGATAATATAATGGTAGTTGCTGAAGGATTAACAATGTATTTATCAGAAGAAGAAATAAAAGAATTAGTTGCACAAATAAATAATAAATTAGGAGATGTTCATTTATTATTTGATGCATACTCCAAAAAAGGAGTTAAAAGTTCTAAAATTAAGAATCCAGTTAATCAAATGAATGCTGAGGTAAAATATGGAATTGATAATCCTGAAGATTTTTTACAATTAAATAATAATTTAGAGTATGTAGCAACACATTTGATTAGGAAAGAAGAAAATAATTTACATGGATTAACTAAGTTTATTTTTAATAATTTATATTGTGGTAAAATATCACAATCAATTTATAAGATATACGAATTTAATTTAAAAAGATAATCGTAAGATTAAGATATTAGGAGAATAGAATTTCTCCTTTTTTATGGTATAATATTTTTTAGAAAGAGTGTGATATTATGAAAAAGATATTTGGTGGAATTAATTTAACTTGGCCGAAGTTGATTATAATGTCTATCATTTTAGGCGTTTATACTGCTATTATGGCGATGTTACCAATAGCAAGGGACACTTCATTTAGTGATTTAACTGTTACCTTTGAAGTATGGATCTTTTTTGGAATATTTATTATTATGAATAGTAAATCTCCTAAAGATTCAGCGTTAAAATGTTTTATCTTCTTTTTAATTAGTCAACCGTTAGTATATTTAGTTCAAGATATAATTAATCATAGTAACTTATTTAATATGTATTATAGATTTTGGGTCTTATGGACAATAGCTTGTATTCCTATGGGATTTATTGGATATTACATGAAAAAAGATAAATGGTGGGGATTATTAATTCTTATTCCTATGTTATTATTAACTGGAGAAGAGTGTGCTGGTTATTTGTCTAAAACAATGTTTTCTTTTCCAAGACATCTTTTAACTACTATTTTTTGTATGGGTGCATTAATAATCTATCCATTAGCTATATTTAATAACAAAAAAATAAAAATTACCGGAGTAGTAATAAGTGGATTATTGATTATTTCAATATTTGTTATATGTATAATCAATCCTCCAATATATAGTGCGAATATATTATATAATGGAGAAAAATATCAGTTTGACGATTCGTATAATGTCTATTTAGTAGATAAAAAATATGGAGATCTAAGTATTGAATATGATGTAGGAATAGAAGATTGGGCGCTTCATGCTGATTTTAAAAAAGCCGGGAAAACTGAATTTGTAATAGAATCACCAGATGGAAAGAAAATAACATTTGATATTTCCATTGAAAGAAGCACATATACTATAAAAGAAAAAAGTTATTAATCGCACTATTAAGATTAGGGGTTGGTAAAAGTTTCTTTCATGTTAAGACTGGAATAAATATTCCAGTCTTTTCTTAATTTTCATTGTTTTTCTTACTCATTTATGATATATTTTTTTTAGGAGGGTTTTATGGAAGATAATATTAGAAATGCCATGAGATTTTATCTTTTAGCTACTAAACTAAAATATAAATTAAGAAGTGGCTGGGATAAAAATCACTGGAATGTTACAAGTGAAAGACTTGAAAGTACTGCTGAACATGTATATGGTACATGCATATTAGCACTTAGTTTAAATTCTGAATTCCAGTTAGATATGGATATGGAAAAAGTTTTAAAAATGTTGACAATTCATGAAATTGGTGAAGTGTTAATAGGTGATATAACTCCATTTGATGGGATAACAGTAGAAGAAAAAGCTGAAATTGAACATAAAGCAATGCAAGATGTTTTAGGTGATATTATTGAAAAAGATGAATTATATGGATTATTATTAGAATTCGATGAACACAATACTAAGGAATCAAATTTTGCTTATTTATGTGATAAATTAGAAGCAGATATTCAAGCAAAGGTTTATCAAGATATGGGATGCCAACGTGAACTTAGTGATCAAAAAAATAATGTAGTATTTAAGAACCCTAAAGTTCAACAAATGATTGATGATGGCGCTAAAACTGCTTTTGATATTTGGTATGAATGGGATAAATCAAAATTTGAAAATAATCCTGCTTTCGCAAAAACATTAAAATATATAAAGGAGAATAATACTAATATATAATATGGAAAGAGAAGAATTTTTATCATCTATATACTTAATTCTTAAAAATGATGATGGACAAATATTATTACAAAGAAGACAAGGAACTAAATTGTGGCCAGGTTTTTTAGCTTTACCTGCTGGACATATCGATAAGGGTGAGAATGCTTATGAAGCCGCAATTAGAGAAGCAAGGGAAGAACTTGGAATAGAAATATCACTTGATGATATAGTTGATACTTACGTAGTTAATAGGAAAAATAAATCTTTACCTTCATACTATGATGTATATTTTGAAATATCAAAATATATTGGTGAAATTAAAATAAATGAGCCAGAAAAGTGTTCTGAGCTTGTATGGATAGATCCTAATAATTTACCTTATGATATGATTGATTTTGAAAAGGAAGCTATTGATAACAATTATAAAGGAATAAAGTTTAGTGTTACATATACTGATAATGAAAAGAAATTAATAAGATAAAAACATTTTTTAAAAAATGTTTTTTTTAAGTTTATTTTAAGATTTGAACTATATAATTTATATGAAAAGGCAAAGGAGGAGTAGATAATATAAAGAAATATAGGACTGAATGGAAATATAATTTAACTAATCAAGAATTATCTTTGCTAAAATGTAGAATATCTAAGGTTATGGAACTAGATCCTCATACACCTAAATGTGGTAAATATATTATTCATTCATTATATTTTGATGATTACAAAGACACTTCTGTATATACAACTGATTCAGTCCAACTTAATTTAAATAATGTAAGCATAACAAGTACAAATGGACCTGCTATAAATATAATTGAAGCAGATGTTGTTAATATAGTATTAACTGGTAAAAATACTATTAAATCAAATACTACTGAAGAATTGGATGGTGCAATATATTCAAAGGCTGATTTAGTTTTTTCTGGTACAGGTAGTTTGAATATTGAATCTAATTATGATGGCATTGTATCAAAAGATACTGTAGTTTTCAAAAGTGGAACATATAATATAACTTCAAAAGATGATGGTATTCGTGGTAAAGATAATGTAGCCATAATAGATGGAACATTCAATATTACAGCATCTGGAGATGGAATCAAATCAACAAATGAAGAAGATTCTACAAAAGGATATGTTGCGATTGATGGTGGAACATTTAAAATCAATAGTGTGACTGATTCTATTCAAGCAGAAACAAATGTAGTTATTAAAGGTGGAAATTTTACATTAACTACATCTGGAAGCAGTAGCTTACTTTCTTCAAAAGGAATTAAAGCTAGTTCTTTATTATCAATAAGTAATGGAACATTTGTAATAAATGCAACTGATGATGGAATTCATTCAAATGGGGATTTAGTGATAGATGGCGGAACATTTACAATTACTTCAAAAGATGATGGAATTCATGCAGATGGTATGGTAACTATAAATTCTGGTACTATTACTATTAGCGCTAGTGAAGGAATTGAAGCAACATATGTTAAAATAAATGATGGGGTAATTAATATAAGTTCTTCTGATGACGGAATTAATGCTGGAAATAAATCTACTAAATATACTGTTACAATCGAAATTAATGGAGGAACAATTACAATAAAAATGGGTTCTGGTGATACAGATGGAATAGATTCTAATGGAAATTTATATATAAATGGAGGTACAATAAATATAACAGGAAATTCTCCATTTGATTATGATGGTGAAGCAAAATATACAGGTGGTACAATAATTGTAAATGGTGAAACTACAAATTCCATAACTAACCAAATGATGGGTGGTGGTGGCTTTGGAGGAGGTCGCCAAGGAGATATGGGTAGAAGGATGCGATAAAATGAAAAAATGGGTAATAATTATAATAGCAATTATAATAGTAATAAGTATACTTTTTATGATAGGTAAAACTAATAATACTAGTAATGAATATAATTTTAAAATATATTTCTTTAATGCTGGGAAAGCAGATGCTATATTAATATCAAATAATGATAAGTATATTATGATTGATACAGGTGAAGAAAGCTTAAGTAGTGAAATACTTTCATATTTTAAAAATAACAATATTACTACATTAGACTATTTAATTATTACTCATTTTGATAAAGATCACGTTGGTAGTGCATCTTCAGTAATAGATAATATTAATGTTTTAAACGTACTACAAAGTAATTATCCTAAAGAGAGTGAATACTACAATAATTACATTAATTCTTTAAATAATAAAGAAATATCTCCAATTACAGTAAGTGATAATTATGAATTATCATTAGGAGACTTAAATGTTATTGTAAATGGTCCAAATAAAATATATGACAAAAATGAAAGTAACAATTCTTCATTAATAGTAAGTGTTTATTATCAAAATACAAGTTATTTATTTATGGGTGATGCTGAAAATGCTAGAATCAAAGATTATCTAAGTACACATGCCGATAGTTATGATTTTATTAAAATACCATATCATGGCAATTATCAAAAAAGATTAGATGAATTATTAGAAACTGTTAATCCTAAAATAGCGGTAATCACTTCATCTAATAAAGAGATGGAAAGTAGTGAAACCATTAGTTTATTAAATAATAATAATGTTAAATACTATTTAACTAGAAATGGTTCAATAAATATTTATTCTGATGGAAATGAGATAATTGTAAAACAATAAATTTTGAAAGGAAAAAATTATGAAGTTACTAATTGTTGAAGATGATAAGAATTTATCTGATACTATTAAACAATGTTTAGAAAAAGATTATAGCATTGAACAAGCATATGATGGTTATGAAGGATACACATTAGCAAGTAGCGGTATATATGATGCAATACTACTTGATATAATGATGCCTGAAATGAATGGATATGAAGTTTTAACTAAACTTAGAAATGAAAATGATTTTACTCCAGTTTTGATGCTTACTGCTAAAGATGGAATTGAAAGTAAATTAAAAGGATTTTCATGTGGCGCTGATGATTATTTAACAAAGCCTTTTGAAAGGGCTGAATTAATTGCAAGAGTTAGTGCTTTGATAAGAAGAAATAATAAATCATATAAAGAAAATGAAATATCATTTTTGGATTTAAAATTAAATTTAAATAATAGACAAGTAAGTATAAATGGAAAAATATTAAATGTACAAGGTAAACAATTTGATGTTCTAGAATATTTAATTAATTCTAAAGATACAATTGTTACTAAGGAACAGATATTTGATAAAATATGGGGATTTGATTCCGACACTATTACTAATGTTGTTGAAGTATATACTAGTGCCCTTAGAAAAGAACTTAAAAAATATGGATATGATAAATATATTAAAACTATAAGAGGAGTAGGCTATATAATGTCTATTAAATAAATATGGAAAAGAAAACAATTAAAAAACAATTAATAAAAAATTTATTTATTACATTTATAACATTTACTATTTTGTTAGTTCTTTTTGATACACTAATATATAACCTAGTTAGTTCAACATTATATAATACTGTTGATGAGGAATTAAAGATTGGAAAAGAAAGTTATAGTGATAGAAGAAATGAAAAAGAACCAATATTAAATGATAAAAAGAGACCCCCAGTTCCACTTAAGGAAGATGATAAAAAAAGAAAAAATGATATTAATCCAAGACTAATAACTATTGAAAGAGATAGTAATGGAAATATTATTAATTCTGAGGAAATATTAATATTATATTCTAATTACTCTGAAGATTTACTATTTGATTCCAATAATTTAAATAGTATTTATAATATAAGTATTAGTGGTTTTAAATATAGATGCATTAATTTTTCTTTAAAAGATAATGATAATATTTCATACGTACAATTGCTGGTTAATGTTGATAGTGAAAATAATTCACTCAATAACTTAATTAATGTTTTAATAATTGGAAGTATTATTGTACTTGCTGTATCTATAATTGCAAGTTATTTCATTTCAAGAAGGACTTTAAATCCAATAATAGAGAGTTATAGAAAAGAAACAGAATTTGTTCAAAATGCATCTCATGAACTTAGAACCCCACTAACAATTATTCAAGCTAAACAAGAACTATTGTTACAAGAACCAAATAGTAAAATAATTGATAAATCCAATGATATAAATATATCATTACAAGAAACAAGAAGACTTAATAAATTAATTAAGGAATTAATGATACTTGCTAAATCTGATTCTAATAAATATAAACTTGAAAAAGAAAATGTTAATATAGATAAACTTATAGAGGAAATATTAAATCCATATATTGAACTTTATAGTGCTGACAGAAAAATTAAATTAGATTTAAATAATAAAAAAGACTATGAACTTGATAAAGATAAAATCTCAGAATTATTAATTATTTTATTTGATAATGCTATTAAATATACAAAAGAAAAAGATAGTATAACAGTAAAAACATTTGAAGAAAATAAAAAGTTAGTAATCCAGGTTATAGATACTGGAATAGGCATTAGCGATGAGAGCATCGATAAAATATTTGACAGATTTTATAGAGAAGATAAATCGCATTCTAGAGAAACAGGTGGTAATGGCCTTGGACTATCAATAGCTGATATAATTGTTTCTTCTCATGGAGGCACTATTAAAGCATCTCATAATAAACCTAAAGGTACTATATTTACAGTTAAAATATAATTGCATTGAAATTATATTTATAAAATGTTATCCTTAATATAGGATAGTGATAATATGAATAATAAAATATTTAAAAATGTTGCTATATTAAAAAAATAAGAGTATTTTGCGTACTCTTTTTTTGTTGGAGGTAATATGAAAGAGCAGTTAGAGCAAGAAAAATTAAGACTAATAATATTTAAAAGTGCATTAGAATTAGGTCAAAAAGTTGATGAACATTTACTCGATTTATATAATTATGATAAAAATAGGTATACATTTATTGTACCAATAAAGGAAAACTTTTTTGATGATGGTCATTTAAAAGTTGAAATAGATTCTACTGTTAGAGGCAAAGATTTATTTTTATTAACAGATGTTGGTAATTACAGTATTTCATATATGATGAGGGGATATTTAAATCATGCAAGTCCAAATGATTTGATGGCAGAACTTAAAGATGGAATAGGTGCTAGTAATTGTCATGCTAAAAGTATAAACATTGTTATGCCATTGTTATATGCTGGACGTCAGCATAGAAGAAATACTAGAGAAAATTTGGCATGTGGAGCAAATCTTAGAGAAATAGATAATCTACCTAGAATAAAAAGCTTTATTACATTTGATGCTCATGATCAGGGAGTTGAACACGCTACCCAAAATATGGAATTTGAAAATTTTTATGCTACTAACACAATATTAGAACAATTTATAAATAATACCTCTAGAGATGAGCTTAAAAATTTAGTTTTTGTTGCACCTGACACTGGAGCAACTGGAAGAAGAAACGTTTATTTAAATTCTTTTAATTCAGAATATATAAATAGAGAGGCAGGAAGTTTTATTAAACAAAGAGATTACAATCATCTTGTTAATGGAAAGTATCCTGTTATAGCACACGATTATTGTGGAAATAATGATTTAACAGGTAAAACTGCAATTGTAGTTGATGATATGATATCTAGTGGTGGCAGTATGTTTGATGTAATAGAGGAGTTAAATAAAAGAGGTATTGGTCATTTATATATAATAGTTACATTTGCATTATTTACTAAAGGAATAGACAAATTTAAAGAATATTATGAAAAAGGTATGTTAGATGGAATATATACAACTAACTTATCATATATACCAAAAGAATACATGGAAGAATCATGGTTGCATGTATGTGATTGTTCCCAAGAATTAGCACAAATTATATACAACATACATAATGATTTATCTATTACAAGTATATTAACTGATAAATCTAGACCTGTAAAATTATTGGAAAAAAAGTTAAAAGTGGATTAATTTTTATAGATTATTAATTATAATTATGATAAAATTAATTTGTAAAAAATAATGTTGGAAAGGAATTTGTAGTATGGATAAGAAGTTTTGTAGTCATTGCGGTAAAGAAGTAAATCCAGATGCAGTTGTTTGTGTTAATTGTGGTTGCAGTTTAAAACCAAACAGAAGTGCAAGTGGTTCTGATTCTTCAGACGGAATGAAAGTAGCAATTAAAATTTTTATGATTTTAGGTATTGTTAGCGTTGCATGGTTTATTATTCCATTAATTTGGTGTATTCCAATGTATATAAAAGTTAATAAATACTTAGAAGGTGAAGTTGAATTATCTACAGGATATAAAGTATGTGTATTACTATTCTGCAGTATGATTGCTGGTATTTTGTTATTAGTTGATAATAATGATTAGGAGGAACAAATGAAATATTGTACACATTGTGGAAAGCAAGTAAAAGATGAAGCAGTTGTATGTACTGAGTGCGGTTGCCCTATAGAAAGTGCTAAACCTAAAAAATCAACTGCAAAAAAAGGATCTAGTTTTGATAATGATGCTTTATTAAAACTTGTTCCAATATTTGGATTGGTTTTAATGGGAATAGGTGCATTACATTTCTTAACTTCATTTATTTATTGGATATGTGAAGTTGCAAAATATGCATTTAGTGGATTTACACATTTGTTAGGAAATGGATTACTTACTTATTTAAGAACTCCATTAATGACATTTGGTGTAGGTTTACTACTATATACTAATTCTAAAAAATAGAAATCTTATGATTTCTTTTTTTTATGTTATAATAAAAATGGTGAATAATATGGAATATGAAAAAGTAATTAGAGAAAGAAAAGCTACAAGATTATTTAGTAAAAAGAAAGTAGAAGAAGAAAAAATAAATAAAATTTTGGAATCTGGTAGACTGGCTCCTACTGCTAAAAACAAACAACCATTTAAAATATTTGTTGTAAGCAGTGAAGAAGGCATTAAGAAAATGGATAAAGCAACTCCATGTAGATACAATGCACCGATAGTGTTAGTAGTTTGCGGTGATAAAGAAAAATCATACACAAAAAAAGATTATTCAACTTATGAAATGGATGCGTGTATAGTTGCTACTCATATGATGCTTGAAGCGACTAATTTAGGTGTAGATAATATATGGGTAGAAATGTTTGATTCAGATGTATTGGTTAGGGAATTTAACATTCCTAGTAATTTAACGCCAGTATGTATTATGCCAATAGGATATAAATCTAAATTATGTCCGCCTAGTCCTTTTCATAATATTAGAAAGCCTATAGAGGATCTAGTAGAATATCTATAATATTTATTGTTTATACACTTTAAAAATGTTAAAATAAAATAGAGGTAGGGAATATGATATTAGATATATGTAATGATCCGAGTGCACTAAAAGTATTTAGCAACATAAAAATTATAATAACAATAATAATGATAGTAGTACCAATAATACTACTTTTTTCACTTACATTTAAATTTATACAAGCAAGTACAAAAGGGAATGAAGATGCACTAGCATCAATAAAAAAGAAAGCGGTACCTAATATAATTGCTGCTGCTTTAATATTTCTAGTTCCATTACTAATAAATCTATTATTAAATATAACACCTGATTTTACTGGATATAATGCATGTTTAACAAATGCAACTCCAGAAGGAATAGAGGCATCATATGAAATAAAACTTGAAAAAATGGTACAAAGAGCAGAAGAAACAATAAATATAAATGATTATAATACTGCGATGAAATATTTGAATAAAATAGATGACGAAGAGAAAAAAGAAGAATATAATAAAAGACTTGAAGAAGTATATAAAAAAATAGAGGAAAGTAGAAAAATAAAAATTGTATCTATAACTGTGGATG
>CACYWH010000030.1 GCA_902778125.1 uncultured Erysipelotrichaceae bacterium
TGGGGAAGTTTATGTACACCAACAAGAACAGGATATACATTTAAAGGATGGTATACAAGTTTAAGTGGAGGAACAAAATTTGAAGCAACAGAGAAAGTAGCAGGAAATAAAACTGTTTATGCAAGATGGGAAGGAAATAAATTTACTGTAGAATACAATGGAAATGGAAATACTAGTGGAAGTGTTGATAGCCATGAATGTACTTATGATGGAACTTGTACATTGAAAGCAAATGGATTTGCAAAGACAGGATATACATTTGTAGGATGGAAGAAAGCTAATACAGGAAATACAATAGCAGCAGGAACAAGTATTAAAAATGCAGCAACTAGCGGAACAGTAACATATTATGCACAATGGACAGCAAATAAATTTACAGTAGCATACAATGGAAATGGAAGTACTAGTGGAAGTGTTGATAGCCACGAATGTACTTATGATGGAACTTGTACATTGAAAGCAAACGGATTTACAAAGACAGGATATACATTTGCAGGGTGGAAAAAAGCTAATACAGGAGATACACTAGCAGCAGGAGGAAGTATTAAAAATGCAGCAACTAGTGGAACAGTAACATATTATGCACAATGGACAGCAAACAAATTTACAGTAGCGTACAATGGAAATGGAAGTACTAGTGGAAGTGTTGATAGCCATGAATGTACTTATGATGGAACTTGTACATTGAAAGCAAATGGATTTACAAAGACAGGATATACATTTGCAGGATGGAAGAAAGCAAATTCTGGAAATAACATTGCAGCGGGAACAAGCATTAAAAATGCAGCAACTAGTGGAACAGTAACATATTATGCACAATGGACTGCTAATGCATTAACATTTACAGGCAACAGTGTAACAAAAACATTTAGTACTAGTGCTCAAACACAAGCAAATTATGTCAATGCAGCATCAAATGGAACTGGTACATATACATATGCAATAATTGCAGGTAATGGAAATAGTTATTTCTCATTAAATGGAAGAACTCTTAATATAAAAGCAAGCACTCCTGCTTCAAGTTATACATTAACAATAAGAGCAACCGATTCAAACTCAAATGTTACAAAAGATGCAACATATACTGTTAATATAGATAATGCTAATCCAACATGTCCAACAGTAACAGCATATAGTGGAAACTATGATGGAAGTAGTCATACAGTTACTGTATCTGGGGGAAGTAATGGAACAATTCAATATAGAACGGCAACAAGTGGGGATGGCTCAACATGGACAACTACGAAACCAACAAGAACAGATGCTGGAACAACAACCGTATATGTAAGAATTGTAGGTAATACAAATTATAATACTAATGGTTGTGGTTCTAAAACAATTGTAATTTCTACAGTTGATGCAGTATGTCCAACAGTAACAGCATATAGTGGAGACTACAATGGAAATAGTCATTCAGTTACTGTATCCGGAGGAAGTGGCGGAACTATACAATATAGAACATCAACAAGTGGGGATGGCTCAACATGGACAACTACGCAACCAAGTAGAACATCTGCCGGAACAACAACCGTATATGTAAGAGTTTCAGGAGATTCAAATCATAATACTGTAACCTGTGGTAACAAAAATATAGTAATAAATAAAGTAACACCTACAATTACCTTATCTGCTACATCTGGAAGTGTTAATAAGGGAAGTACAGTAACATTTAATGAAAAGGCTTCTGTTAAAGGTAAATTTACAGTATCAAGTAGCGATACTGGAAAAGCAACTGTAACACAAGCAAGTGCTAATGAAATCGCTGCTAACACAAATAATACAGTTACAGTAAAAGGCGTTGCAAAAGGTAGTGCAACAATAACTGTTAATTTTACACCAACAGATACTACTAATTACAATAGTGCTGCTGCTAAAACATATGCAATAACTGTAAACGATTCTAGTTGTAATTGTGACACAAAATACAGATGGTCTTTCTCATCAGCAGTTAATTGTAAAAATGGTGTATATTCCACATCCACTTATACAGCTTGCGTTGATGTCGGTAGTTGTGCATCAGCTGCATCAACAGCATGTCAAAATCGTGGAGGTAATTCAAATAGTCCTGGTTGTACGCGACAAATTTCATATAACTGTGGAAACTGGCAAAATCGATAAAAGGGGAAAATATGAAAAAAAAGTTAATAATAATAATTATAATAGCAATAGTAATCTTAATGATATTAGGCTTATTTGGATATAAAAATTCTAAAGGTAATGATGATAATACTGGTCATGATGATAAATTAACTACAGTTGATATAAAAGATAATACTGTACAATATCTTTATAGTTATTTATCTGATAATAAAATGTATATTGTTACTGATGAAAAATATAAAACAGTTTATCAAGATAAATTAATAACATATAAAGAATTAACTCCATATAGTATATTAAGAAATGTGTTTTACAGATTGGAAAAAGATCATGCCAATATAGGCACATATAATACTAGAATCTTTTCAAATAATATTCCTCAAGTATTTAACACTTTAGATGATAGATTAATTCAGTTTTTAGACAAGTGTGAAGTCGGTAATAATCCAGAATGTGATATACCAGTTAAAATAGATTCAAATGAAATTACTGGTAGATACAATGTTAACTGTGATGATGATTTATGCATGTGGATACTTAATGGTAATGACAGTTTATATGACGAACCTCTTTACACATTAATAAAAGCTGAAAAGAGTGGCGATGAATATTACTTATATGATAGTGTTTTCTATTCTGATGGAAAAAATCTTTATAGCAATTATTCTAAGGAAAGAGTGGTATATACTTCTCCTAATGATAACTTGATTAATTATGAGTTTGTTGAAGATAATTATGATGAGTATTTATATACTTATAAACACACATATAAGAAAAACAAATCTGATAAATATTATTGGTATTCTACTGAACCTATTAAATAAGAAATTGGTTATTCCAATTTCTTTTTTAATAAAATATATATTGTGTGAAATTTATATTTGTGATAAAATTATTAATAGAATAGGAAGGTTGGTTTTTATTATGCTTGGAAAAATATTAACTATTAGTAAAACTGGTGCAGTTGTATCAATTGATAAAGATAGTAATGAAATAAAAGATCTAATTAACTTACATGTTGTTTTTGAAGATAATACTAGAAAAATAATAGGAGAAATTAATTCTATTGAAGAAAATACATTAAGTGTTAGTTTTTTAGGTGAGCTTACTGATAATGATTTTATAGGTGGATTAATAAATAAACCAAGTTTAGATGCTAAAGTTAGAATAATAACACCTGATGAATTGAAAATATTAACCGGTCCTGAAACTAGAAACATAAGGCTTGGTGTTAGTCCATTATATAAAGATACACCACTTAATGTTAGTATAGATGATTTATTTTCTAATCATACTGCTATATTTGGTAATACTGGTAGTGGTAAAACATATGGTATATGTAGAATAATTCAAAATGTTTTTTCAAGTTCGAACATTATTCCTTATAGATCTAATATGTTTATATTTGATTCATATGGAGAGTATATAAATGCTTTTTCAAAACTAAGTGAAAGAAATCAATATTATTCTTTTAAGGTAATAACTACTAATATGAGTAAACCATATGAAAAGTTAAATATACCAGTTTGCTTATTAGAATTAGATGATTTATTAAATCTATTAGATGCTAATAAATTCTCTCAAATTGCTATGGTAGAAACAGCTTTATTATATGTTAAGATGTTTGCTAGAGATGATGACGAAGCACATGATTATAAAAATCACATCTTAGCAAAAGCTATTACAAATATTATGTATACAAATCAAACTTCATCTAAAATTAGAGATCAAATATTTGAAATCTTAAGTGAAACAAACACGCCTGAACTTTCTCTTGAAACAGAAGTTCCTGGTGTAGGATTTACTCGTATGTTTAGAAATTGTTTTGATATAGATAGTGAAGGAAGATTTGCTGAAAGAAAAATAATTTCTGATTATATCAAAGAATTTGTAGATGAAAATAGAAAATGGAATTTTGATGCAGAGGGTGTATATTATTCACTTCATGATTTAGAAGTTGCTCTTAACTTTACTTTATATAGTGAAAGATATTTGCTTAATGAAGCAATGTATGATGCTGCAATGAGTTTAAAAGTTAAATTACATGATTTAGCATCTCGTGGTAATGGTACTTTCTTCTCTGCAGATGGATATATAACAGTTGATGAATATATTAAAAATATACAAATGAATGGAAATAAAAGATCCCAAATTGTTAATTTCAATTTAGAAGATGTAGATGATAGATTTGCAAGAAGTATTGTTAAACTATTCGGTCGTATGTTTATGAAATATACTAAAGGTCTTCAAAATAGAGCATCATTTCCAATACATATGATACTTGAAGAAGCACATAGATATGTTATGGAAGGTGATGATAAAGCATTACTTGGATATAATATATTTGAACGTATTGCTAAAGAAGGTCGTAAATATGGATTATTACTTGATTTAATAACACAAAGACCAACTGATTTAAATGAAAATGTTATTAGTCAGTGTGCAAATTTCTTAATATTTAAAATAAATCATCCTGCTGATTTAGAATATATTGCAAAATCAGTACCTAACATGAGTGAAGATGTAGTTGAAAAACAAAAAACATTACAATCTGGAACTTGTGTTGCATTTGGAAGAATATTTAAAATTCCAATGATTGTCAAGATGGAAAAGGCAGATCCACCACCAACTAGTGCAAACTGCGAAATATATAATAATTGGATGGTAAAATTAAATCAATAATTTATAGGAGGTAATTATGTTTGACTTCGGTCCTCAATTTCATGTAGATGTTAATAAAAGTAAAACAGCACCTTCTCATGTATTCATGGGAAGAAAATATAGAATTAGCATCTTGTCTGATGTCCTTATAAGATTCGAATATAGTGATACTGGATCATTTAATGATTATCCAACTTTTTTCGCATCTAACAGATCTTTTAGTACTCCTAAAATTACATTTAAAGAAGATGATAATGTATTAATAATTTCAACTCAATATTTTCAAGTTCAATATATGAAAGATAAACCTTTCATTGGAAGTAAATTTGCTCCAGATCAATACTTAAAAGTAGCTATGACTGGAACAGATAAAGTTTGGTATATTAATCATCCTGAAGTACGTAATTTAAAAGGAACATTTTATAGTTTGGATAATGTTAAGGGAGAAGCTGATTTAGATAAAGGATTATTCTCATTAGATGGTTTTGTATCATTTGATGATTCTAGAACTCCAGTAATTGATGAAAATGGAAATATAGTTGCTCCTAATTATAAAAATATTGATACATATTTATTTATATATAACAAAGATTTTGGAACAGCACTTAGAGATTACTTTAAACTTACGGGTTTACCACCTCTAATACCTAGATATGCATTAGGTGTTTGGTGGAATAAAAATGAAGCTTATAATATTTCTGAAATAGAATCTATAGTTAATAACTTTAAAAGAAGTGAAATTCCTTTTTCAGTTATGTTATTAGGTGAATATGAAAGAACAAGAAATAAATATTCAAATTTAAGTTATAGTTTAAATAAAGTAGGTATTCCTTCAACAGAAAACCTAAGTAAAATATTAAAAAAAGATCATATTTATTTAGGATGTAATATTAAAACAGATGGAATACTTAGTAATGAAGAAGAAAATTTTGGTGAATTTTCAAAATTATATGGTAATAATCAAAGTTTGCCAATAAATGTCTATGACAGTAAATTAGTAGATTCATTTTTAAAGGCAATTATTAATCCTTTCTTAAATAAAGGTATTGATTTCCTATTTATTGATGATAGTAATAAAAAGAATTATTTAAGAGATTATATAATGAATTATTATTTATATAATAATATGACTGCTAATAAATTAAAAAGAAATTTACTTGTTAGTCGTAATTTTGGATATGTTGGACATAAATTTGGTATCTTATATTCAGGTAAATTACATGTAAGTTGGAAAACTTTAAGAAGTTTACCTTTCTATAATGCTAATTCATCAAATATAGGTATTTCTTGGTGGACTCATGATATAGGTGGATTTGAAGGTGGAACTGAAGATGGTGAATTATATATGCGTTGGGTACAACTAGGTGTATATAGTCCAATCTTAAGACTTTCAAGTACATTTGGTAAATATTATAAAAGAGAACCATGGAAATGGGATGCTGAAACATTTAAAGTTGTACATGATTATTTAAGATTAAGACATAGATTAATTCCATATTTATATAGTGAAGCATATAAATATTCTACTTATGGTGCTACATTAATACAACCTTTGTATTATAAATATCCAGAAACATATGATGAAAAAAGTTATAGAAATGAATATTATTTTGGAACTGAGTTGTTTGTAAGCCCTATAGTAGAATTAAAAGATTCAGTTATGAATAGGGTTGTTCATCAAGTGTTTTTACCAAATGGTATATGGTATGATTTTAAAACTGGTAAGAAATTCCCTGGTGGACGTAGATATGTAACATTCTATAAAGATGAAGATTATCCTGTATATGCTAAAACAGGTGCTATTATACCTATGGCAATACTTGATAATGAAAATTTAAATGATACATCAAATCCTACAAAACTTGAAATTCAAATATTCCCTGGTAGAAGTAATACTTATAAACTATATGAAGATGATGGTGTTACTTCTATGTATAAAGAAGGATTTGGATTTACTACAGAAATTAATTATTATTATAAAGAAAACGATTTTTCTGTTTCAATTGAACCTATGGATGGTGGTAATGTATCAGTTGTTCCAGAAAAACGTAGTTATAGAATAAGATTTAGAAATACTAAATATACTAATGGAGTTCAAGTGTTTGCAGATGAAATTAATGTTCCTTTTGAAAGTTATGTAGATGATACTGATTTTGTTGTTGATTTTAAAGATGTTAAAACCACTAGCAAAATATATGTTCACTGCAAAGGAAGTAATATCGAAATTGATGCAGTTCGTGTAATTAATGAAGATTTACAAGGAATCATTAGTGATTTAAAAATACCAACTAGTTTAAAAGAAGAAATAGATAAAACATTATTTAGTGATTTACCAATTAATAAAAAACGTATAGCTATTAGAAGATTGAGTAGAAAAGGACTAGATAGTATATTTATAAAAATGTTCTTAAAGTTACTTGAATATATAGCTGAATTATAGTATAATTTAGACATATTTCAGTGATGAAAAAAGCAGTAAATTGAATTTTATTATAGAGATTTAGTGGTTGGTGTAAACTAAAATAAATGATAATTGAACTTGTTTTTCTAGAAATAACGCAATTCTGCGATAAAGATTAAAGATGCATAAAACTTTATGAATTAAGGTGGTACCGTGGGAATATCTCACCCTTAAGTTATAAAGTTTTTATTTTTAGGAGGAAATATGAAAAGTATAATAATAAAAAGTTTATATGATTTTATATGTATATTTGCATTAGTATACATTTCTTATTCTGTGTTTTTTAACAGAAATAAAAAAGAATATTCTCTTCTGAAAGATAAAGATCCTATAAAATCTTATATTGCAAGATATAACCTGAATATGAAAAAAACCAATTATAAAACAGTTCTTAGAACATTAACTTTTATAAATTCACTTATTATTTCATTAGTAACAGTAATATTTATGAATGTAGAAAGTACTGTATGGGGAATAGTAATAAGTTTTGTTATAATAATTGTTCTTATATATTCATTATATGAAATAACTGGAAAATATTTTAAAAGGAAGGAAAAATAATTATGTATAATTTTAAAGAAATTGAAAAAAAATGGCAAAATTATTGGGATAAAAATAAAACATTTAAAGTTAAAAATGAAGGTAAAAATCCTTATTATATCTTAGTAGAATTTCCATATCCTAGTGGATCTGGACTACATGTTGGGCATGTTAGAAGCTATACTGCGCAAGACGCTCTTGCTAGAATGAAGAGAATGCAAGGATTTAATGTATTATATCCAATGGGATATGATGCTTTTGGTGCACCAGCAGAAGAGTATGCTATTAAGACACATCAACATCCTAAGAATGTAGTAAAAAAGAATGTTGAAGTATTTGGAAATCAAATGAGAACATTAGGTTTTTCATTTGATTGGGATAGATCATTTTCAACTACAGATCCAGAATATTATAAATGGACACAATGGCAATTTATACAATTTTTTAAACATGATATGGCATATAAAGCTGTAACTAAAGTTAATTGGTGTCCTAAATGTAAAATGGTTCTTTCTAATGAAGATGCAGCAGGTGGTGTTTGTGAAAGATGTGGAACACAAGTAGAGCAAAAAGAAAAGAGCCAATGGATGCTTAGAATGGCTAAATATTCAGAAGACTTACTTAAAGGATTAGATGATACTAATTTTGCTGAAAAAGTTAAACTTGGACAAATAAATTGGATAGGAAAATCTTCTGGGGTTGAAATGGATGTCGATATAGTTGGTGGTGGAAAGTTTAGTATTTTTACAACTTGTATAGAGACGGTATATGGTATAACATTCTTTGTTATTGCTCCAGATGGAAAATTAATTGAAGAATTAATGCCAAGAGTAGAAAATAAAGAAGAAGTTCTTGAATATATTAAAGAAACATCATTAAAATCATCAATGGATAGAACTGAATTAAATAAAGGTAAAAGTGGTGTACTTGTAAAAGGAGTAGAAGCAATTAATCCAATTAATGGAAAACATGTTCCAATATATTTGGGAGACTTTGTATTAGGAGACTATGGTACTGGAGCTGTTATGGCAGTACCTGCTCATGATCAAAGAGATTATGAATATGCTAAAGAACACAATCTTGATATAGTTCAAGTTATTGAAGGTGATATTTCAACTAAAGCTTTTGAAAAACAAGACTACTTAGGTAAAAATTGTAAACTTATGAATTCAGAAGAATTTACTGGCCTTACTGTTGAAGAGGCTAAAGAAAAAATTACTGATATGTTAGTTCAAAAAGGTATAGCAAGAAGAGTTAATAACTATAAGATGAGAGATTGGGTATTTGGAAGACAAAGATTCTGGGGAGAACCTATTCCAATGATATATTGTGATGATTGTGGATGGAATCCTGTAAAGGAAGAAGATTTACCTGTAACACTTCCAGATGTAACTGAATATGAACCAACAGACAATGGTGAATCTCCACTAGCAAAAATAGATGAATTTGTAAATTGCAAATGTCCAGTTTGTGGAAAAGATGCAAAAAGAGAAACAGATACTATGCCTCAATGGGCTGGTTCTTCATGGTACTTTCTAAGATTTATGGATCCACATAATGATCATGAATTTGCAAGTATGGATGCTATGAAATACTGGAATAAAGTTGATTGGTATAATGGTGGTATGGAACATACTGCAAGACACTTATTGTATGCAAGATTCTGGATACAATTCCTATATAATATTGGACTTGTACCAAATAAAGAAATGATATGGACACGTGTAAGCCATGGAATGGTACTTGGTTCTGATAATCAAAAAATGAGTAAATCAAAAGGAAATGTTATTAATCCAGATGATATTGTTAATGAATATGGAGCAGATACACTTCGTATGTATGAAATGTTTATGGGTGATTATCAAATGGATGCACCATGGAATATTGATTCATTAAAAGGATGTTCTAGATTTATTGATAGAATTATTAAAATAGGTGAAAAATTAAATGATAAGAGTGGTTATACAGATGAAATTTTAGCAAATAAAACAATTGCTAAAGTAGAATATGATTTAACTCATTTAAAATATAATACTGCAGTATCATCACTTATGATCATGTTAAATGAATATGATAAATTTGAAAATGGAATAACTAAAGATGATTATAGATTATTATTAATTTTACTAAATCCAATTATTCCTCATATTACTGAAGAATTAAATGAACAATATAATTTAGGAGAAGCAATTTGTAAATCAACATGGCCTCAATATGATGAATCTAAAACACAAGATGAATTATTAACATTAGCTATTCAAGTAAATGGAAAATTAAGAGGAACTATAAAAGTTAACAAAGATAAACCTAATGATGAAGTATTAAAACTTGCTAAAGAAGAAGAAAATGTTTCAAAACATTTAGAAGGTAAAGAAATAATAAAAGAAATTGTTATTCCAGGTAAAATAGTTAATATAGTCGTTAAATAGAAAATCTCAAGCAATTGAGATTTTTTTTCACAGCAAAATTAATAAAGTTATCCACAAAAATATTGACCGGGGGAGGGGGTAAGTATTATAATTAATAATAGGTGATAGAATATGAAAAATAAAAAAGGATTTACATTAGTAGAACTTTTAGCTGTAATAGCTATTCTTGCTATATTAGTTATTATGGCATTACGCATTACCAGCAGTACTTAGAATGTTTGAAAAAGCAAGAGTAGATTCATTTACAAATGAAGTAAATACTATAATCAGAACAACAAGACAACAATATTTGTTAGATGGAGGAATACCTCAATCATTTAATAGTAGTTCAAATAAATTACCACTTACTGGGAACTCAAGTTTAGAATATTGTGTAAGTATAGACGGGAATGGAAAGATAACAGAATTAAAAGCAACAAATGGAAACTATAAATATGAAAGTAGCGGAACAGTAGATGAAGTACATAGTACAGAAGTTTCAGCAGCAGAAAGTAATTATGAACTTAGTTGTGCAGGAGGAAGCAGTAGTTCATCAATAACATATGTAAATAGACAAAATGAAGGAAGTATAACAGTAGGAGATGAAGTAGCAATAGATACAGAACATTTCTATGTAATAAGTAGTGATAGTACAAATACAGTATTACTTGCTAAATATAATTTATTAGTTGGAGATGTATATAACAAAAATGGAAGCACATGGACAAAAACGAAAACATTAACAACAAGTGACACAGGATATGGATTACAAAGTGAGACAGCAAAAGGATATTATAGTGGTTGTACTGATTATACAG
>CACYWH010000031.1 GCA_902778125.1 uncultured Erysipelotrichaceae bacterium
AAACTTTATTGGTTAATTAAGGTTTTTTTATCTCGCAAATTAATTATATAACATTTTTTTATAAAAGAAAAGAGTATTGAACTTTGTCAACACTCTGAAGTACTTTTAAAAGTACTTTTTATATTCTTCTAGTTAATTGAATTCCTTCCTTAAATTTACATGGAGATAAACATTCATAATTTGGGAATGTACATCTGGCTCCTTTAGAATAATTAATTATATCATCTTTAAGAGGATGATTATCTTCTTCTAA
Organism: uncultured Erysipelotrichaceae bacterium; assembly: GCA_902778125.1. Taxonomy (GTDB): domain Bacteria; phylum Bacillota_I; class Bacilli_A; order RF39; family UBA660; genus CAG-1000. The sequence continues at coordinate 254 of CACYWH010000031.1, forward strand.
TTTTCTCTTATACATAAGTAATGTTTCTCTAGTTTGTTGCATTATTTCAAGTTGTGCGGCACTACATAATCTTTCTTCACATTTTAAAATAAAGTTTTCATATGTACCATTCTCGCAAATATCTATTAATAATCCTTGAGGATATACACTTATAACTTTAGAAGAGTCTTCCAGCCATTCATTCTTCAATTTTTGATTTCCCTCAAGAATTGGTGGAACATAAAATTCAAATTCATTTGGAATTCTCATTTCATAATTAAGAGTTCTATGTCTTTGAGCTTGTGCAAGTTCAGCAAAACTTCCTTTATATTTCGTTAAATATATATCAGAAAATATTTCTCTCTTATCATCAAATCTAGTTGAAAATAATGATAGACTTCTATTTTTATCATTTTTCATAAGTCTTTCATCTAATAAATTTAGTTTCTTTAATTCATTAATAAATTCTACCATAGATTCAGATAATTTAGATTGAAATGGATTGTTTTTATCTGATTCATTAATATATTTTTGCATAAATGATGCTATATAATTAATTTGTCTAAGCGAAGTAGTATATAACATTTGAGTATCCATAAAAACAGTTACTAAATATCTAGCATTTTCTTGTGCAAGTTTTTTAATTTTACTTTCATTATAAACATTAGAATATAATTTTGATATTTCACTAGTAAATATATTCATCCATTTATTATATAATTCAACTTCCGTTTCACTAACAACTGGACTTGATACTTTTTCAACAGGAGTATATCTTGCAGATTTTTCACTAGTATTATATTCATGTTCATTATTTAATACCATTGCAAGTATTTTTGGAATATTTTCTAAATTTAATATTATATGTACATGCCCATTAACACTATGATGTCCATTATTAAGTGTCATGTTAGTTCTTTTTTCTGTTTTTTCGATAGGTTCTTTTAATAAACTTTCATAGCCCTCTTTATTATAACAAATACCTGCTGCTCTACCACCAAATAACAAAGCCGCTTCTAAATCAAAAGTTCCATCTTTTTTTCTAAAATAGTTTTCCTTTACTAGCTTTACTTCCATCGTTACCTCCTAAAACTTTGTCATTCTTGGAATGAATGAACTATCTTTATCTAATAATTGATTTACTATATTATTAATTTCTTCACTTATTTCATCTATTGTTTTTATATCACTCAAGTTGTTAAATTTACTAGTTTTTAAACAATTAATATAATCCCAACCATACATATTAGCAATGTCTACATATGTTTTTTCAGCATTTCTTAAATGCTCCTCACTAGATTCATTTCCATCAGAAAATTGCCTATCTTTCCTAAGTTCTTTTGAAGCTTCAAATGGCATATGCAAAAAAATCACTTTATCTGGTCTAGGAAGTTCACATAAATCAAATTCCAATGTTTCTATAAACTTTAGTATTTTATTTCTTTCTTCAACAGTTTTAGCTTTACTTGCTTGATGTCCCATATTAGATGTTGTGTATCTATCTAATAAAACTATATCATTTTTATATAGTTCATCTTCTATTTCTTTCAAAAAATTATATCTTCTATCAGCAGCATAATATAAACTACTAACAAGAGGATCTACATGCGCAGATGTTTCCTCAAAATAACTTTTACATATTTCTTCTTTTCCTAAATATGGCCCCCCTACTATCTTACCAGTTGAAGAATTATAAATTGGAAAAGAATATCTTTTGACTTTTAATCCTTTTGATAACAAATATTCTTCTAGTTTTTTACTTTGTGTTTCTTTACCAGAACCATCAGTTCCTTCGATAACAAGTATTTTAGCGTTTTTCATTTTCCCTCCTTAAAAAAGCATGGGGTTACCATGCTAAAAAATATTAAAAAAACTTTTTTAACATTAATATTACCTCAATTTAATTTTACCATATGAAGATTATTTTTCAATTTAAAAATATATATTTTTACATATATTTTATGTTATAATTTTTATAGGTGATTAATGTGGCAGAACAGAAAACAATAGTATTCAAAGTTAGTGATAATATTAAAGAAAAAATGATTGATCATTATAAAGATATGGTCACTGGAAAACCTCCATATTCAGTTTTTCAAGTAAAAGATTATGACTGCGTGACCACTTTATATGAAAGTGGAAAAGTAATGTTTCAAGGTATTGGAGCAGATATTGAAGCAAACATGTGGAAAGATTTAGAAAGACATTTTAACAATAGAAACATTGATTCTGAGCTTAAAGAAAAAGATGATAAAATCAATGATAAAACTTATTATTACTATGATGCCATTGGTAGTGATGAAGTTGGAACGGGTGACTATTTTGGCCCAATAATTGTTACTGCAACATTAGTTAATAAGGAAACTAGAAAATTATTAGAAGATTTAAAAATAATGGATTCTAAAAAAATGACAGATGATAAAATAAAAAGATGTGCACCTATCATAATGAAGAAATTACCTTACGCCACATTTACTCTATCAAATAGTAAATATAATGAACTTACTGAAAAAGGATTTAATATGAATAAAATTAAAGCCATTTTACACAATAAAGTGTTATATGAACTTGAAAATAAACAAAAAGGAAATTATCATAAAATAATAATAGATCAATTTACTAGTCCTAGAAGTTATTTTTCTTATTTAAAGCAAGAAAATATAACTGAAAAAATAACTAAAATAACTTTTTTAACTAAAGGTGAAAGTAAACATTTAAGTGTTGCAGCTGCCTCTGTTATAAGTAGATATTTATTCTTAGAAGAAATGGACAAATTATCTAAGCAATATAATATTGATATACCTAAAGGAGCAGGAACTGAAGTTGATAAAGTCATAAAAGAATTCATAAATAAACATAGTTATAATGAACTTAAAAAAATTGCAAAAGTTAATTTTAAAAACACACAAAAAGTCCTAAATTAGGACTTTTTATTTTTTTTAGATGTTTTATTCTTTTCAAATTCTTCTTTCTCAAGTAATTTATAATCAATTTTATTATATAAAGTTTTTGGTAAATCATCTCTAAACTCAATTTCTTTTACTTGTGCATAAACAGACAATTCCTTTTTACATAAATCAATTAATTCAGTTTTGATTTTATTTGAAGCATTTACTCCCTTTTTAAGTACCACAAATGCTTTAGGAACATGCATTTTGTATTGATGAGGTATACCAATTACACAAACTTTATCAACATCTTTATGTTTTGAAAGAACCCCCTCTATTACAGATGGATATACATTGAACCCAGATACAACAATCATTCTTTTTAATCTTTGTGTATAATAAACTATACCCTTTTCAGATATATATCCGATATCACCAGTATGTAACCAAGTTCTTCCATCAGTATGTTTCTTTAAAACGTTTATAGTTTCTTCAGGATTATTTAAATATCCCATCATTAAAGTTGGGCCATTAACGCATATTTCCCCTTCTTTTCCATGAGGAACTTCTTCATTTGTTTCAGGATCTATTATTTTATATTTATTTCCAACCATTGGAATACCAATACTTCCTGGTTCATTAGTTCCAGGGAATGTATAACAAGTAGCAGCGACTGATTCAGTCATTCCATATCCTTTTAAAATATTTACACTTGCATTATGATTGTGTAAAAACTCATTTATTCTTTCTTCTTGAGGTATAGTCAAAGTATCTCCACCGCTAATAATATATTTTAAGCCTGACATATCAACATCATCAAATTTTTCATTTTTCATCATTCCTTCCCACAATGTAGGAACTCCTAAAATGACATTGGGTTTATCATATTTCCATATCTTATAAAATCTTTTGTTATTGTATTCTGGCATTAATATTGTTTCAACTCTTAAGCAAAGAGGAGTATGAACACATATTCCAAGACCAAATCCATGAAATATTGGAAGAATAGTAAGTATTTTATCTTTTGGCCTTACATTTATTACATTAACGGCACTTTGTTGAGCTATAGCATTAAAATTATAATTGGAAATCATTATTCCTTTTGGTTTACCAGTAGTTCCACCACTATGAAGAATAAGTGCTAAATCACTTGATTTAACATCAGCCTCGTACTCTTTTTTGTTTTCAATTCCAACTTTTAAAAATTGTTTCCAACTTAAATATTCATGTTCACTTTTCTTAGGATGTTTAATTTTAGCTCCTTTAAGTAACTTGTATCCAAAAGATAAGAAAGTTCCCATACTTTCACTAGGTGAAACTAAAATTGTTTTATATATCAAACTATTTTCAATAATATCTTTATATTTTTCAAAATCGAAATCTATTAAGAATAAATATCTAGACTTAGATTCACTTAAATATATATTTAATTCACTTGGGCTAGATAATGGATGGATAATATCCGCTACTGCACCTATTTTATTGCAAGCATAAAAAACATATATTGCTTCAGGCATATTAGGCATACATACTGTTACAATATCTCCTTCTTTTACACCATATTCTCTTAACGCTTTAGCGCATATATTTATATACCTAAAGAATTCTCTATAAGTTATTCTAGTATCAAAATAATTAAGTGCATATAAATCTTTATCATCTCCCACGCTATCTTTCATAAAATGATATATTGATTTTTTAGTAAATTCAATACTTCTTTCTTCTCTTGAATAATATGATAACCAAGGTTCATCATCTTTTTTTCTCTTTAATAATAATCTAATTTTAGTTAAAAAACTTTTAAATATTTTCATATATAGTCTCCATTTTTTAAATACATTATAATAGTATTATAAACTATTTTAAATTAAAACAAAAGACTTCTATTAAATTAGAAATCTTTTCTATCTTTTATTATATCATGATTATTTAAATTACCAATTAAAAGTGATGAGGCAGAATCATGATTTAAATAGTTTTCATTCACTTTTTTAGTATCATAATTAGCATAACAATATTTACAAAAATGTTTACATGAATTGTATTCACCAATATCAACCATTTTAACGCAATGACACTTTCTTTCCTTTCTTGCTTTCCATTCTTCTTTATATACTTTACCTGTAAGTTTAAAAGCAAGTTCTTTAGATATGCATTCATCTTTTATGAATCCATATTCAGTTAAATCATTATCTTCAAAACAAGTATGTACAACCATATTATGTTTTTTAGCACTACTACTAAAAGACAAACCTATTTCTTTATAATCTTCTTCTGTAAATTTTCTATATTTCAAAGCATTATAATTCTTTTTTACATTCTTATATTCATCTAAAAAAGATATTATTATTTTATTAATATATCCATCTAATAATGTACAAACTTTATCAAATGCTCTTTTATGATATTCCAAATTATATTTATCACTTATAAATACTGGATCATATCTAACAACCACATTATCTTTTCCAATCTTTCTGGATAGTTCTTTTATAGCTTCAATTATTTTCTTTTTATCAGGTACATTAGGTTCAATATCTTTTTTATATGGTGTTAAAGTTACATGAAAATATATTTTTTTGTTTATTTTATCTAATTTATCAAGAATGGGTATTGGATTTTTCGTACAAAAGAAAATTAAATCAACATTAGACATATAAATTCTACTAACAATACTAGGATAAAAAGGATTTCTCACATCGATAAATCCTTCTTTTAATCTATTCATAAACCAAGTAGAATAAAATGCAACTATATCCGTTCTACCGCTTACATTTAGAATCATTATTAAACCCAGTCCTCTATTTTATTACGTGATTCATTTACATATGAACCTGTTATAGCAATACCGTCAAGTACAGTAGCACCCTTACATACTTCTTTTAGTTGGTTGGGAATATTTGATAAAGAAGAGCCCTCATGAGTAACAAATGGGCGTACTATTTTACCATTAAAATTTAAGTCCTTTAACGCAGTAAATAATTCTTCTGGCATACCACCCCAATATACTGGCGAACCGACATATATAACTTCATAATTAGATATATCCACTAGTTTTTCTTTTATTTCAGCATTATGAGACTTAGTTCTTTCTTTTGCTTCATTTATACAAGTCATATAGTCTTTAGAATATGGAACTAGTGGTTCAACTTTAAACATATCTGCATTTGTAATATCTTTTATATATTCTGCAATTACCTCAGTATTACCCTTTTCTATTGTTTTTAAAGAACCTCCAAAATAATTTTCATCAGCTCTACTAAAATATATTATTAAACTTTTCTTATCTTTCATTTTTCCTCCAGACAAAATTTATAATCAGTGTTATCATTATAATTATGCAAAAATATCTACAAATATTTACCGCTATATTACCTTCTAAGATGCTAAATCCATAAATACCTAACAAATGTTTTAAAATATCCAGTTTTAAAAATGAGTATATTCCATAACATATTATAACTAATTCAATTATGTACATGACATATTTATTAATTTTATTATATATTTTTCCAAACATTAAATTAAAATTTAATCCAAGATGAACTGCCATAAATATTAAACTAATATAAGCAAATATTTTATGTAAATTAATAATTGTCATATTAGATATATTCATAAATTTAAGTAATTCTTGACTAGATAATATTCCAAATATCATTGATAAAAATAATGAAATAAATAATATTGAATTGACAATTAACATAATATATCTTTTCAAGTTATATTTACCATTAAATATATTTTTAATATAGTTTCTATTTAATATTAAGTGAATTATAATACATACTAATAATAATATTCCAATAATTTCATGAAATATAGGTTTCATATATCCACGTGAAAACTCTAGTAGCATTAATATAAACATTATAATATCAATAATTATTTTCATATTAGTATCCTAAATTTTTTAGCCAATTTATTGTTTCACTTTTACCGTCATCAGTTCTTGATACTTTCCCCTGCAATGCAAGTCCATTAGTGTTAACATTAGCGTTACTTAATTTATTTTTTATTCTATCATATGTTCCAGATATCCCACTACCTTCATGTGTATTAAATGGAATAACTGTTTTACCACTAAAATCATATTCTTCTAAAAATGTATATACAATTGGAGGTAAATCTCCCCACCATATTGGATATCCAATAAATATTGTGTCATATTCTTCAAAATTACTTATTTTATTCTTAATTTCTGGTCTAGCATTATTACGTTGTTCTTCTTTTGCAACCTCAATTAAATCTTTATATATAGTAGTATATGGTTTAACTGGAACTATTTCAAATGAATCAGCTTTTAAATAATCAACAATATATGATGACATTATTGCTGTATTTCCAACATCAACTGTACCAACATTATATACTTCACCAGCAACAGAAAAATAGGCAACTAGTTTTTTATTTTCCCCTGTCTCACCCTCTGTATTCTCATTCTTAGAGTTATCCAAAACGTCTTTTGCCTCATTTTCATTTTTAGCAGAATTTTCTTTATAATTTTTATTAGACAATATGTAAATAATTACCCCAATTACTATTAGTAGTGCTACTACTCATATTATTATGGTTTTTTTATTATTCATATTTCCTCCTAATATTCTATCAAAAGTATAATATAAAAAGTTGTTTTTTTATAATATCTATTTATTAACTAAATTATATGATTCTTCTATATAATCCATTATATCTTCATCAGTCAGCGTATTATCTAAAATAATAGTTATCCAATTCTTCTTATTCATATGATATGCCTCATATATTCCTTTTTTATTTAATAATTCATTTATGTTATTTGGTGATATTTTTAAATTTATTATTTCCACTTCTGTTGTACTATCACTATTTTTGTCTATTTTATTTATTCCTACACTGCCAATTAAAGCAAACCATTTTTTAGTTTTTCTATAAATTGCATAACTAGGAAACTTTTCCCATAAGAATTCTGGAAACACTTCATATTTTTCCATAATAAGATTATTAATTCTTTTTGTTTGATCAAAATTAAATGAGTCTTTAGTAGCGCATTTAGTTCTAATATCTACAAGTAAATTTATAAATTCGTTTTTAATATTAGAACTAAATTCTCCTAAGCTTTCTCTTCTAAAATTTGTATATTCATCATTAAATTCAATCTCAATAATTTTACCCTTAATTTTTTTATTATATTCAACAGCTATTGTAAATTTATCATCTAAAATATTCTTTTTATAAATATAATTTTTATTATCTTTTATAAATCCATATTTTATTAATTTGCTTTTATCAATTCTATATTTATTGAATAATTCATCTTCTATATTCATAATAGTCTCCATTATTCTAAAAATAATATTTCTTTAAATATATTATCACATTTATCTCTCAGATATTTTGCATCACTTATTAGTTTTATTATTTCATCTTGTGAATAATTATTAATAATATGTTTTACGATTGAATAAGCATAATCATATTTATTTGGCCCATAATTATACCAATCTTTTTTATTTAGTTTAAAATTCTTTTTTCACATCAACTTGTATCATCATTTACAATATAACATTTTTATAATTATTTTAAAAATAACCATTCAACCAAATCAGATATTCCATTTCCATCTAAATCTTCAGTAAATGCTCTTTGCGGTGATTGATTGTGTTTTACGCTATATACCACTAATTGCTTTTCAGTCCAATCAAACCATGTTTTACAGCTTGTATTTCCTGAATCAGTATAGCCTTTCATTTTTTTTGTTTTATAGAAATTTAACACGTCTTTTTTATTATATGCAGAATAATTTTTATCAGCAATGTAATGTGATGGTGAAAATGGAACATAAGCACTAAAATAATCGATTGAATACTCTGTATACATGTTATATCCAACAGCAATTAAGTCATCTGCTCCCATTGAATGACCCATCAAAACAATTTTACTCATGTCAATATTCAGTTCAGATTGGGCATATTTAATTGCTGCCATTATTGTTGGTTTATAATTATCAACTTTTGAAAATGTACTAGTAGCATGCGGAGCTATAATTATTGCTGGTATTGGTTCTAAACTGCTATCCCAATTCAATACCATCTTCTGCATAACACCATTTTTTACAAAATAATTACCATCAACTTTAGTTTTTAATTCTCCAGCGCCATGTAACCAAATGATTAAAGGCAATGAAACACCATTTAAATCACTTACATCATTTGGCCCCCAGATTGCATAAGCAGATTTGCGATCATTTGAAGAATAAAAATTCTTTAATGGCCCTTGAGCTTTTTCATAGTATTTCCAAGAAAAATCATTATAATTTACTTTATCATAATCATTTCCTAAAACACTCTGTTTTGCTTCATCTATTAGTTTTTTAACCTCTTCTAATCTTGATTCATATGATTCTCTTTTTGAATTATCTTTTATATTATGTATATAATTTTTAGCATTTACATAATCATTTATATTGAGTGTCTCTTCAGCTCTACTTACTAGTTTCTCCTCTTTATCTGTATATATTGCTTCTATTTTTTCAAAAGAAATATTTGCTATACATTTTGTATATTCACTATTTGGAAATGATACACTTACTATTAAATTTACTAATACTGGTACTATAAATATTAATGTAGCAGCTATTATGCTTGGTACTGCTTTCTTCTTTATAGATGCTAGTGCATCTTCATCACCTTTTGTACTTGCATTTACTAGTTTAAATGTAAGTGAAAAAAGCAGTATTATTGGTACTACTATTCTTATTATAGTAATAATTATATTTACTATATTCATTACTTCCAGTACTTTTGGTGTATCACATATACTTAATATCATATTTATATTATAACATAAATAAAAAACTTTAATATATATTTTTTTGTATATTAATTTTTAAATTTTAGTTATTACAAATACATGTTTATTCATAATATTAATAATTTGACATAAAAAAAATTGAGTTACACTCAATCTTTTATAAATTTATTTATTTTTTGCTTTAATTGCGGCTTGTAGTACCTTTCTATTTAGAGGGCACTTATTCAAATATGAAATTAAACTTATATTTTTAGTATATCACTAATCACTAAATTATTATATATGCGATTTGCAATTATTTTTTATTTGAAATACTTGCTTTAACAAATGATAGGAATAATGGATGAGCGGCTGTTGGTCTTGATTTAAATTCTGGATGAAATTGACTTGCAATAAAGTGCTTATGCTCTGGCAATTCAATTATTTCTACTAAATCAGCCGATTCATTTATTCCAGAAAATACCATGCCATTTTTTTCTAATATTTGTCTATATTTATTATTAAATTCATATCTATGTCTATGTCTTTCCAATATTTTTGTTTGTTTATAATCCTTATACGCTAATGTATTCCTTTCAATTGTACATTCATAATTACCAAGTCTTAATGTACCACCTTTGTTAATTATAGACTTTTGGTCTGCCATTAAATCAATTATAGGATTTTTTGTTGTAGGTTCAAATTCAGTAGAATTAGCATCTTTGATACCACATACATTTCTTGCAAACTCTATTACCGCTAATTGCATGCCCAAACAAATTCCTAAAAATGGTATATCATTAACTCTAGCATAATTGATAGCTTTTATTTTCCCTTCAATTCCCCTGCCACCAAATCCTCCGGGGACTAAAATGCCATTTATATCCTTAAATATTTCATTTAAATCTACATTATCTTTTTCTAATGATTCTGAGTCAATCCATTCCACTTCAACTTTTTTATTATAGACATAACCAGCATGAATTAATGCCTCATGTACTGATAAATAGGCATCATGAAGTTCAATATATTTACCTACCAATGCTATTTTTACTTCACCTTTAAGATTATTAACTGTTTCAATTAAATCATACCAATACTTTAGATTTGCATCCTTAACTGGCAAATTAAATTGCTTAAGAATAATCTCATCTATATGCTGTTCAAAATAATTGATTGGGATTTGATAAATATTATTAACATCTACTGAATCAATAATGTTTTCTATTGGTACCGAGCAAAATAAAGATAATTTACTTCTGAGTTTTTCGTCAGTTGAATATGGGACTCTACATACTAAGGCATTAGGTGTAATACCCATATTTCTTAAATCTTTTACACTATTTTGGGTTGGTTTTGTTTTTAATTCTCCTGAACCAAACAATAATGGTATTAGTGTACAATGAACAAAGAAAGTATTTTCTTTTCCTAGTTCATATTGGATCTGTCTTAAGGCTTCGATGAATGGTTGACTTTCAATATCTCCGACAGTTCCACCTATTTCGGTAATTACAATATCTGCTTTGCTTGAAAGTCCAGCTTCAAAGACTTTATTTTTTATTTCATTTGTAATATGGGGAACCATTTGAACTGTTGATCCTAAATATTCTCCTCTTCTTTCTTTTTCGATTACACTGCTATAAATTTTACCACTGGTAATATTTGAACTATAATTTAACTCCTCATCAATAAATCTTTCATAATGACCTAAATCCAAATCAGTTTCACATCCATCATAAGTCACATATACTTCTCCGTGTTGTATTGGATTCATAGTGCCTGGATCGACATTGAAATAAGGATCAAATTTTTGCATAAATACTTTATAGCCTCTTGCTTTTAGTAATAAGGCAATGGATGATGCTGTAATGCCTTTACCAAGTCCTGATACAACACCACCAGTTACAAATACATATTTTGCCATAATATTTACCTACCTCTCAATTAATTATTATCTACAATTTTTTCACACAAACCGATATAATCTTTTGGTTCTAATTCTAATAAAATTTTCTTATCTTCTTTATTTATATCCAATTTATTAACAAAATTTTTAATATCTTTTTTAGTTATTTTTTTACCTCTAGATAATTCCTTCAATAATTCATAAGCATTATTTACTTTATTTTTTCTTAACATTGTTTGCATAGCTTCTGTGAGGACTTCATAATGGTTGTCTAATTCACTGTTTAATAATTCTTCATTTACTTCTAATTTACTTAATCCAACTAAAGTTTCTTTAATACTTATTAAACTATGAGACACTATTACTCCTATATTTCTCATTTTACTTGAATCTGATAAATCTCTTTGCATTCTGGATATAGATAAATTATTTACTAATGCATCAATTAATGAATTAGACATTTCAATATTAGCCATTGAGTTTTCATGATTTATTGGATTAACTTTATGAGGCATAACGCTTGATCCAACTTCTTTATTATTTGATTTTTCATAAAAATAATTATTACTAATATATAACCACATATCACTATTCAAATCTTTAATAATATTATTTAATACTTTCAAATAACTAAGCAGAATACAAACAAAATC
>CACYWH010000032.1 GCA_902778125.1 uncultured Erysipelotrichaceae bacterium
CACATGGAGATTTTGATCACATGGGAGAAGCAATTAATTTAGTCAATAATTTTAAAGTAGAGAAAGTAATCTTTAACTGTGGACCTTATAATGATTTAGAAAAAGAATTAATTAAAGTATTAGATGAAAAGAAAATAAAATATTATTCATGTATCAAAGAACTAAATATAGATAAGAATAAACTATATTTCTTGCAAACAAAAGAATATGATAATGAAAATGATAATAGTAATGTTATTTATACAGAACTTTATGGTTATAAATTCTTGTTTATGGGGGATGCATCTGTAACTACTGAAAAAGAAATACTCTCTAAATATAATTTACCAGACATAGATGTGTTAAAAGTAGGACATCATGGATCTAAGACAAGCAGTAGTAAAGAATTTACTAATGAAATTAATCCGAAATATTCGATTATTAGTGTAGGAAAGAATAATCGTTATGGACATCCAAATAAAGAAGTATTAGATAACTTAAATAATTCAAAGATATATAGAACAGATCAAGATGGTAGCATTAAGTTTAAAATTCAAAATAATAAATTAAAAATTGAGACTTGTAGTCCATAGAAAGGGAGATGATAAAATGAATGAAATAAAAGAATATACTAAAAAAGTGTTTGAAGATATTAAACATATAGATGAATTTGGTAATGAGTTTTGGTTAGGAAGAGAACTACAAAAGGTGTTAGGGTACCATCAATGGCGAAGTATAAATGATTTGATTGAAAGAGCTAAAGGCGCATGTAAAGAGAGTAAACATAATATAGCTGATCATTTTGCGGTACAACGCAAAATGATAAAACTAGCAAAGGGTGCGAAAAGAAATGTTATAGATTATAAACTATCAAGATATGCATGTTATTTAATTGTAATGAATGGTAATCCTAAAAAAGAAATAATAGCTCTAGGTCAAACTTATTTTGCAATCCAGACAAGGAAACAAGAATTAAGTGAAAAAGAATACAATGAACTTACTGAAGATGAGAAAAGATTATATAGAAGAAATCAAGCTAGAAAAGGTAATTATAATTTAAATAAAACAGCAGTTAATAGTGGAGTAAAAGATTTAGCTAGATTTCATAACGCAGGATATAAAGGACTTTATAATGGTGAAACAGCAGATGATATTTTTAAAAGAAAGAAACTAAGATATAGAGAAGATATATTAGATAATATGGGTAGTGAAGAACTTGCAGATAATATATTTAGAATTGCTCAAACAGACGCTAAATTAAAAAGAGATAATGTAGATAATGAATATACTGCAAATTCTGTTCATTATGAAGTAGGTAAAATAGTTAGAAAAGCCATTAAAGAAGCAGGTGGTACTATGCCAGAGGATTTACTAACACCAGATAGAAGTTTAAAAGAGTTAGAAAAAGAAAATAAGAAATTAAAAGAATAGATAGAAATATGATATAATAAGTATAGGATGTGATTATATGGGGATTGTTTACCACGGGAGTAAGGAACATGGAATTAAAAGATTAGAGCCAAGAAAATCCACACATGGAGTTTATGTATATGCTACTCCTGAAAAAGTTTTAGCATTAAACTTTAGTGGTAGATGTGGTGATGATTTAACTTATGATATTGGTCACTTTAATACTGATAAAAATGGTCCTTGGGAATTAGTTGAAAATATACCAGGAGCTTTTGAAAAAATGTTTTCCAATAGTTCATCTATATATTCATTTTCAGATGAAACTTTTAAAGATATTCATACAGGATTTGAAGAGGTTGTTTCTGAAGTTGGTGTTGATGTTGTAAATGAAGAATATTGTGAAAATGTTTATGAGGGACTATTAGCTGCAGAAAGAGAAGGTTTAGTAAGAATATATAGATATCCAAACAAACCTGCTGGGCTTAAACAAGATGGTTCTGATATTTTAGATAAATGGAGAAGATATAAATATAAAATGAATAAAGAATTCTCCAAAAATGAATTTGATAGATTAGTTTATTTACATCCAAACTTATTACCAAAAATAAATGAATTAGCTCAAGAGTTTAATTATGATTATCATTATGAACCAAATGATTTAATAGAGATATTTAATAATAGAATACAAAGACAATTGTATGATCAAGAACATGAACAGTATGTAGATTGTTCATATATAAGCATATGTAGCGCATTTCCAAACTTAAAACCACAAATAGATGTTTTATATGACAACTATAAGAAGTTCATTATCCAAGAAGATAGTGTTAAAAAAAGATAAATTAAAATGCCGATTGGCATTTTTTTATTTGAAAATTAATGTATTTCATTCGACTTACTTTTTGACAATCTCCACATGGTGATGCGGACCATTGTGGTGAAGCAATTAATTTGGTAAATAATTTTAAAGTTGAGAAAGTTATATTTAATTGTGGGGCATATAACAATCTAGAAAAAGAAATAATAAAGATATTAGATAAGAAGAAGATTAAATATTATTCATGTATTAAAGAATTAAATATAGATAAGGATAAATTATATTTTTTACAAACTAAAGAATATGATAATGAAAATGATAACAGTAACGTAATAATCACTGAACTTGATGGTTATAAATTTATGTTTATGGGAGATGCATCAAGTACTACTGAAAAAGAAATATTAGATAAGTATAATTTATTAAATATAGATGTTTTAAAAGTAGGACATCATGGATCTAAGACAAGTAGTAGTAAGGTATTTATAAATGAGATTAATCCAAAATATTCAGTTATTAGCGTTGGCAAGAAAAATAGATATGGACATCCGAATAAAGAAGTATTAGAAACCCTAAATGAATCAAAAATATATCGAACAGACGAGGATGGTAGTATTATGTTTAAGATTAAAAATAATAAATTAAAAATTGAGACTTGTAGTCCATAGAAAGGAGTAAATATGAATTATTATAATGAAATAAAAAATAAAATAATAGATAATGAAGTCTATTCAAAAGTAAAAGATTATTTAAAAGAAAGACACAAAGCAATCACATATTTTGAAATAGGTAAACTATTAACTGCAGCTGGTGGAAAATATGGAGATAATATTATAGATGAATATTCTAAAAAGTTAGTTGTTGAAGTAGGTAAAAAGTATAATAGAAGAACTTTATTTAGAATGAAACAGTTTTATAATGTATTTAGTAATGAAAAAGTGTCCACACTGTGGACACAATTAACATGGAGCCATTTAAGATTATTATTCAATTTAAAAATTGATTCTATTAATTATTATATCCAAATTATTATCGATAAGCATTTATCAGTTAGAGAATTAGAATTTAAAATCAAATCTAATGAATATGAAAGATTACCAGTTGAAACCAAAAATAAGTTAATCTGTGATGAAAATATTGAAGTAAAAGATTTAGTTCCAAATCCTATTTTAATTAAAAACAAAAATAATATAGAAATAATAAGTGAAAAAGCGCTACATCATCTAATATTAGAGGACATTGAATCATTTATGAAAGAACTTGGTAATTCGTTTAGTTTTATTGGTAATGAATACAAAATTAAAATAGGTGATAGAAACCACTATATTGATTTATTACTTTTTAATATAAAATATAACTGTTATGTTGTTGTAGAATTAAAAGTAACAGAATTTAAAGTTGAGTATATCTCGCAAGTTCAAAAATATATGAATTATATAGATAAAAATGTAAAAGAAATAAGTAACAGCAATACTATGGGAATATTAATTTGTAAAAGAGAAAATAAATTTGTAATAGAATATTGTTCAGACGAAAGGATTGTAGTTAGAGAATATGAATTAGTATAGTTATAAAAACTATGATATAATATTAATTAGTTTTTGGGTGGTGAATCTGATGATTATAAGAGGAACAAGTTGTTATACAAATGCAAAAAGTGGTAATTTAGTATCAATTACTGGTGATGGTGGAAATGCCTGGGGTTTTTATGGTAATGCATATAAGAAAATGTCTCCAAAATTATATTTATGGCAATATTATGATCAAAATCCCGAAAATTTATCAGAAGATGAATTAATTGATTGGTATATAAAAGAATTTTATGATTTAAGGCTGAAAGACTTAAATCCATATGAATTAATGGATACTCTAAAACAAAAATTTGGAGAGGAAATAATATTACTTTGTCATGAGCTGCCTGGATTAGAAATAAATAAAGAACACTTTTGCCATAGAAGATTATTAGCTGATTGGATTGAACTTGAAACGGGTATTGTAATTCCTGAACTATCAATTAATGAATCTGGTGTAATAACTTTTAAAGAAACATATGATCTGAAACCTAGAATGAAAAAACTAATTAAAAAGGATTAAAGAATTATCATAATGGTAATTCTTTTTCTTTGATGTTATTTGACTTACTTTTTGACAATTATCACATGGAGATTACGACCATATGGGTGAAGCAATAAATTTATTAAATAACTTTAAAGTTGAGAAAGTAATATTTAATTGTGGGCCTCATAATAATTTAGAAAATGAATTAATAAAAGTATTAGATAAAAAGAAAATTAAATATTATTCATGCATTAAAGAATTAACTATAGATGATAATAAATTATCCTTTCTTCAAACAAAAGAATGTGATATAGATGAAATTAAAACAGGTGCCACTATTCAAAATCCTGCTTCATGGAAAATAATGGAAAGATTTGGATTTGTTAAATTGGATAAAACAAAGATGGTTGAATATACATATGTAGATGAACCGGTTGAAGATTATCAATATTACATAACAAAAGAAATGTATTTTGAAAATAAAAACAATTTAAGTATGCGCAAGAAATAGTATGATAAATTTACTATATAAGTGTTAAAAATACTCATATTATATAATAGATAACTTAAATGTTATTAAAATAAATATATACCATATAATTTAATCATCCCTCTTAAATAACTTTTAAAAAAATATAATTATGTTCTATTAATAAGATAAGAACATATATTCATAATGACACCATGGTGTTTTATATAGATATGGGACTGTAAAGTCCCTTTAATTTACATTAAAAATAGTTTATAATTATAATATGAGTAAAGAAGAATTTAAACAAGTTTTTTTAGTGAATGAATTTATTAAATTTATATTAAGTAAGAATTATTCTACATTAACTTTAAATGCATATGTAAATGATTTATATTATTTTAGTTTGTTTGTAAAAAAAAGACTTGATTTTGTTACTTATGATGATGTTAGAGACTATATAGAATATTTAAATTTACAAAATGAAAAAAGTACATCAGTAAAAAGAAAAATAAGTACATTAAAATCCTTTTATAAATTTTTATATAAAAATAATTATATGGATAAAAAAGATTATCCTATGACTAAAATTGCTATGCCTAAGTCAGAAAAGAGATTACCTAAATTTATATATTATAACGACTTATTGGAAATTATTAATATATCTACTAAAGGTAAAGACAATGTAAGAGATAGATTAATTATAGAAATGTTATATGCTACTGGAGTTAGAGTATCAGAACTTGTAAATATTAAACTTAATGATATAGATTATGATAATAAAAGAATTATTGTACATGGTAAAGGAAACAAAGAAAGAGTAGTTTATTATGGTGACTATGCAAAAGAAGTTTTAGATGAATACTTATCTACTCATTATAGAAAAGATCAAGAATATTTATTTTTAAATTCAAATGGTACCCAATTAACTACTAGAGGTGTAAGATATATTATTGATAAAATAATGGATAAATTATCTATTAAAACACATGTTACACCTCATGTATTAAGACATACCTTTGCTACAGATATGTTAAACAATGGTTGTGACATTAAAGTTGTACAAGAATTGCTTGGACATAGTTCTTTGAGAGCAACAGAAATATATACACATGTTACTAATGAAAGATTAAAAGAAGTATATTATAAATGTTTTCCAAGGAGGGATAAAGATGAGTAAACTATATTATAGATATGGAGCAATGAATAGTGGTAAAACAACTTTATTATTACAAGTTGCACATAATTATGAAGAAAGAGGTATGAAAGTATTAATACTTAAACCTAAAATAGATACTAAAGGTGAAAATACTATAGTTACTAGAATTGGTCTTAAGAGAAAAGTGGATCATTTAATAGAAAAAGATGAAAAAATTATTAATTACTTAAATACTATTGATAAAGACATAGTTTGTATTTTAGTAGATGAATCCCAATTCTTATCTAGAGATCAAGTAGATGAATTATTTATGCTTACTAAATTAAAAGATATATCTGTAATATGTTATGGGCTTAGGAGTGATTTTAAAACTATAGCATTTCCTGGAAGTTTAAGATTATTTGAAGTTGCTGATGTTATGGAAGAATTATATACAATTTGTAGATGTGGTAAAAGAGCTAAATTTAATGGTAGAATAGTTAATGGTAAATTCACATCTTCTGGTGATCAAGTTGCTATTGATGGAGAAAATGAAGTAGAATATGAATCTCTATGTGGTAAATGTTACTTAGAAAAAGTTTTGGGAATAACTAAAGAAAACTTAAATGAATAAAAAAACTTATTAGATTTATTCTAATAAGTTTTTATTTCAATATTATATTTTTTTAATAGTTCTAATATT
Organism: uncultured Erysipelotrichaceae bacterium; assembly: GCA_902778125.1. GTDB lineage: Bacteria > Bacillota_I > Bacilli_A > RF39 > UBA660 > CAG-1000. The sequence continues at coordinate 6,575 of CACYWH010000032.1, forward strand.
TTTTCTCCATTATATGTTTCTTCACTCATTACTACATTTTTATTATTTATATTTGCTATTAAATCGTAAGCGCCATCTGAATACATTTTCTTTTTGACATATGTAATTTCATTATAATTATATTTTTTTTCTTTTATTGAAAACATGTTTTTAATATAGAAATTATCCACATTAATTATTCTATAAGTATTAAAACTTAAAACTAATATAGGAAAAAATATTAATAATATAATACTCGCTATCAAATAATCTTGGTCCTTTGATGCAACTGGTTCTCTTGTTATACTTTCTATAAAATTATCTTTATTAAAAATATGCATAAAAATAACTACTAAAATAATAGAACACATCATACCACTAAAGAAAGATATAAAACTATATACATTTATTTCTTCATACGCAATATAATTAAATGTTTTTATTAAATCTATATATTTATTTTTTAATATCATTATTAAGAATATTGGTACTAAAAATAATATAACAACCATACCTATAGTAAGAAAATAAAATCTAAGTTTATCTTTTAAAGGAAGTTTTTTAAAGTCATATTTTCTATCCATATTGGAAACATAGTTTTTAAATTCTTTTTTATATTTTTTATTATCATTTTTATTAGTGCGTAACTTATATTTTAAATACATTAAAACTATTAAAAAGTATATACAAACAGTTATAGCATAATACCACATATTATTCACCAATTAAATTATATAATATTCACATAATTTTTACAAATTGAAAAAAAATGACAAATCTAAAAATAAAATCTATTCATAAAAACTTATACATGGTATAATAAATTAGTCGGTATAAGACGTAGTATAGGAGGGAAAAATATGAAATACGTTTACATGTTTAGTGAAGGCAACAAAGACATGAGAAACTTACTTGGTGGTAAAGGGGCTAACTTGGCAGAAATGACTAGTATTGGTTTACCAGTACCTCAAGGTTTTACTATAACAACTGAAGCATGTACTAAATATTATGATGATGGAAAAGAAATAAATGAAGAAATCCAAAGTCAAATTAATGAGTATATTGTTAAGTTAGAAAACGAAACAGGAAAGAAATTTGGTGATAAAGAAAATCCTTTACTTGTTTCAGTAAGAAGTGGTGCCAGAGCATCAATGCCTGGTATGATGGATACTATTCTTAATTTGGGTTTAAACGAAGAAGTTGTTGAAGTTCTTGCTAAAAAAAGTAATAATCCAAGATGGGCATGGGATTGTTATAGAAGATTTATTCAAATGTATTCTGACGTTGTTATGGAAGTTGGAAAAAAATACTTTGAAGAATTAATAGACAGGATGAAGGAAGAAAAAAATGTTAAACAAGATGTAGAACTTACTGCTGATGATTTAAAAGAATTAGCAAGAGAATTTAAAGAAGAATATAAAAATAAAATAGGAAAAGAATTCCCAAGCGATCCAAAAGAGCAATTAATGGGAGCAATCAAAGCTGTATTTAGATCTTGGGATAATCCTAGAGCAAATGTATATAGAAGAGATAATGATATTCCTTATTCTTGGGGAACAGCAGTTAATGTTCAATCAATGGCTTTCGGAAATATGGGAGACGATTGTGGAACTGGTGTTGCATTTACAAGAGATCCAGCTACTGGGGAAAAAGGTTTGTTTGGAGAATTTTTAACTAATGCCCAAGGTGAAGATGTTGTTGCTGGAGTACGTACTCCAATGAAGATTGCTGAAATGGAAGAAAAATTCCCAGAAGCATTTGAACAATTTAAGGAAGTATGTAAAACTTTAGAAGAACATTACAGAGATATGCAAGATATGGAATTTACTGTTGAACATGGTAAACTTTATATGTTACAAACTAGAAATGGTAAAAGAACTGCCCAAGCTGCTCTTAAAATTGCATGTGATTTAGTTGACGAAGGAATGCGTAGTGAAGAAGAAGCAGTTTCAATGATTGATCCTAGAAATTTAGATACATTATTGCATCCACAATTTGATGCAAAAGCACTTAAAGAAGCAAAACCAATTGGAAAAGGACTTGGCGCATCTCCAGGTGCTGCTTGTGGACAAATAGTATTTACTGCAGAAGATGCAGAAAAATGGAAAGCAAATAAAAAGAAAGTAGTTCTTGTTAGACTTGAAACTTCTCCAGAAGATATCACTGGTATGAAGGCTGCTCAAGGAATTCTTACTGTTCGTGGTGGAATGACATCACATGCTGCAGTAGTAGCTCGTGGAATGGGATCTTGTTGTGTATCTGGTTGTGGTGACATCAAAATGGATGAAGCTAATAAGAAATTTGAATTAGGCGGAAAAGTATTCAAAGAAGGAGATGTAATCTCTATCGATGGAACTACTGGAAATATATATGATGGTGAAATACCTACGGTTGATGCAACTATAGCAGGTGAATTTGGACGTGTTATGGAATGGGCAGATAAATATAGAACTTTAGGTGTTAGAACTAATGCAGATACTCCAAGAGATACCAAAAAAGCTATAGAACTTGGTGCTGAAGGAATTGGACTTTGTCGTACAGAACATATGTTCTTTGATGAAAAGAGAATATTCTCTATGAGAAAAATGATTCTTGCAGAAACAGTTGAAGCAAGAGAAGCTGCACTTGAAGAATTAATTCCATATCAAAAAGGTGATTTCAAAGCCATGTATAAAGAATTACAAGGAAGACCAATGACAGTTCGTTATTTAGATCCACCTTTACATGAATTCTTACCTAAAGAAGAAGCAGATATGGTTGCAATTGCTAAAGATATGAAAGTTACTGTAGAACATTTAAAACAAAAATGTGCTGATTTACATGAATTTAATCCAATGATGGGACATAGAGGATGCCGTCTAGCTGTTACTTATCCAGAAATCGCTAGAATGCAAACTAGAGCTTTAATGGAAGCAGCAATTGAAGTAAAAGAAGAAGATGGATATGATATTGTTCCTGAAATAATGATTCCACTTGTTGGAGAAGTTAAAGAATTAAAATTTGTTAAAAACATTGTAGTGGAAACAGCAGAGCAAGTTAAAAAAGAAAAAAATTCTAATATGGAATACCATATTGGTACAATGATTGAAATTCCAAGAGCTGCTATTACAGCAGATGAAATAGCAAAAGAAGCTGAATTCTTCTCATTTGGTACAAATGATTTAACTCAAATGACTTTTGGATTCTCAAGAGATGATGCTGGTAAGTTCTTAGGAGCATATTATGAAAATAAAATATATGAACAAGATCCATTTGCTAAACTAGATCAAAATGGTGTAGGTAAACTAGTAAAAATGGCTGTTGACCTTGGAAAATCTACTAGACCAAATATTAAACTTGGTATTTGTGGAGAACATGGTGGAGATCCATCAAGTGTTGAATTCTGTCATAATGCAGGATTAACATATGTTTCATGTTCACCATTTAGAGTACCAATTGCTAGATTAGCTGCTGCACA
>CACYWH010000033.1 GCA_902778125.1 uncultured Erysipelotrichaceae bacterium
TTATAAAACTGTTAAAGAATATATAAATGCAATAATAGAGGATCATAACAATTATAGACCGAGTTATGCATTACATTATAAAACCCCAATTGAGTATAGTGATGTGAACCCTGTTTGGTAGACAATAATAAAAAACCCGTAAATTAAAAAGAGAAAAGTCATTTTTCTCTTTTTGTGTAAGTTTTTCTCTTTTTCTTAACTTTTGACTTTAATCTATTCGTATTGTAAAATAATATCCATTCTTCTACAAGTTGAATATATTCTTGTAATGATGTAATATTATTATTGTACAAAGTTTCTTTTTTGAGAAGTGAATGCCAACTTTCAATTGGAGAATCGTCTATAGGAGTTCCTTTTCTAGACATAGAAATTATTATTCCGTTTGATTGACATACTGCTTTGTACTCGTTTGATGTATATTGAAATCCTTGGTCAGAATGCAGGATTAATCCATATACATCTTTTCTTTTTGAAATTGCATTATTTAAAGTGTCTATTACTAATTTATTATCATTATGTTTTGATATATTATAAGCAATAACCTTTCTATCATATAAATCAATTATTGTTGATAGATATGCTCTAGAACCTTTAAATATGAGATAAGTTACATCTGTGTCCCATACTTTATTAGGTGCATCAGTAATAAAATTACGTTTTAATAAATTCGGTTTAACATTATCTTCTATTCTTTCATTTTTATGCTTTATTCTAGCTTTTCTAATATATTCTGCCATTAAATTATATTTTTTCATTATTCTTAATACCTTCTTTCCATTCATAACTACACCATATTTTTGGAGTAAACCTTCAACAATCCTACGATATCCATATGTGCACTTAGAGTCATCAAATATTTCCTTAATTATTAGATAATCATAGTAATCTGGATCTTCCTTATTTCTATATTTATAATAAGTTTTTGGACTTATTTTAAGTACGGCACACATGTTAGTAAGTTTATAATTATTTCTATATAAATTTATAAATGTTACTTTCTCTCTCGTTGTGCCTTGAGGAAGGCCCGGTATTTTTTTAATATTTCATATCTTTCTTTCCAATCTTCCTTGGTTAAATCAGATTCTTTTTTTTGCCTCTTTTTGTACCTGTATTGGGATATAATTCAGGATGATTTATATATCTTCTTTTCCAAGTTTTTATAGTATATAGTGGAATATTATTAATTTTTGCAAGATGATATGCAGTTTCACCACGCTTCATTTGTTCGACAATTTCATTAACAAATTCATCAGTGTATTTAACAAATTTTTGCCCCTTTGAAGCCATAAGAAAAACACCTCCTTTCGGAAGTGTATTCTATCACATTTTTCTAAACGGGTTTTTTATTGATGTCTACTCTGATGGGTGCATTTCATAGAACTCAACTAGGGTTTAAATAAATCTATTTAACTGTCTACTTTTTATTGACTAGTTCAATTAATTTAAAAAGTCTTCTTTTTTTATTTAGTTATTATTAATTTTGTATTATAATTATAATGGTGAATAGTATGAAGAAAGATTATATAATTGATGGAAATGAAGCTTGTGCTAAAGGAGCATACTTATTTAGTGAAGTATGTGGAATATATCCAATAACTCCTGCTAGTCCTATGGCTTCTTTAGTAGATAAATGGTCAAGTGAAGGAGTTAAAAACTTATTTGACGATACAGTTAAGGTAATTGAAATGCAAAGTGAAGCAGGAGCTAGTGCAGTTACTCATGGTGCTTTACAAGCAGGTAGTTTAGGTACTACATTTACTGCATCACAAGGATTACTATTAATGATACCAACAATGTATAAAATTGCTGGTGAAATGTTACCTGGCGTTATACATGTAGCGGCAAGAAGTTTAGCAACTCATGCTCTTTCAATATTTGGTGATCATCAAGACATATATGCAACACGTAGTACAGGATTTTGTATGTTAGCATCAACTTCTGTAGAAGATGCATATTATATGAGTATAATTTCTCATATGTCAGCAATCGAAGGAAGTTTGCCTTTCTTACATTTCTTTGATGGTTTTAGAACTAGTCATGAACTTTCTAAAGTTTCACTTTTAGATGAGAGTGAGGTTAGAAATCTAATAAATTATGATAAAGTTAATGAATTTAAAAATAGAGCGCTAAATTTAGGTAAATCAGTCACAAGAGGTACTTCTGAAACCGCTGATGTTTATTTTCAAAATACTGAGGTTAGAAATAAATATTATGAAGATATTCCTGACATCGTAAATAATAACATGAAGAAAATTAATAAATTAGCGGGGACTTCATATAAGCCTTTTAACTATTATGGATGTAAAGATGCAAATTATGTAATAGTTGCAATGGGAAGCGCTTGTGATACTATTAAAACTGTAGTAGATTTACTATCTAATAAAGGCATGAAGGTTGGAATGGTTGAAGTTCATTTATATAGACCTTTTAGTAGTAAATATCTAATTGATGTTTTACCACAAACAGTTAATAAAATTGCAGTTTTAGATAGAACAAAAGAAGCAGGTAGTATTGGAGAACCTTTATATTTAGATGTACTTACTGCATTAAAAGATAAAAATATTAAAGTATATGGTGGAAGATATGGACTTTCATCTAAAGATGTACCACTTAAAGATATAAATGCCGTTTATGAAAATTTATTTAGTAGTGAAACTAAAAATAATTTTACTATAGGAATAGATGATGATGTGACTCATTTAAGTTTAGAATCAAAAGATATAGAATATGTTCCTTCATATAAAGAAATAAAAGTATTTGGATTTGGATCAGATGGAATGGTTTCAGCATCCAAAAACTTTATGAAGGTACTAGGTGGATTAAAAGATAATTATGTTCAAGGATATTTTGAATATGATTCTAAAAAGAGTGGTGGAGTAACTATTTCACATTTAAGAGTAGGTCCTTCTAAAATTAATGCACCATATTTCTTAACTTCACCTGATTTTGTTGCTGTATCAAAAGATATATATTTAAATAAATATTATTGCTTAAAGGATATAAAAGATAATGGAATATTATTAATAGCTAGTTCTAAAAATGATGAAGAATTGGATAAATTAGTCAGTTTAGAAAATAAAAAAGAAATTAAAGATAAAAATATTAAAGTATATATTGCTAATGTAGATGAACTTAATGAAAAGTATAGTTTGCATGGTAAAATTAATAATATTATGTGCTTATATATGCTTAAATTAAATGGATATTCTACAAAAGAAATAGAAGAATTTAAAAAATTGGTTACTAAAACATATAAAAGTAAAGGTGAAAGTGTAGTTACTAATAATATAAATGCTATTGATGAAGCAATTAAATATTTAGAGGAAATAGATAATAATATATGGACATTAAATGATAGTGTTAAAGAATCTAACAAGGATTTAGTAGATAATATATTAAAATTAAGAGGCAATGCATTAAAAGTATCTGATTTTATTGATCATAAAGATGGAACTTTTGATGGTGGAACTGCTTCAAGTGATAAAAGAAAAATATCATCTAAGGTACCAAAATGGAATAAAGAAAATTGTATTCAATGTAATCAGTGTTCATTTGTTTGTCCACATGCTGTAATAAGACCATTCTCACTTTCAGATAATGAATTAATAATGGCTGGTATCGATAAAGTCGAAACATTAGATAGTTTAGGCGAAAAAGATAAAAATTTCTATATATCTGTAAGTGAAGCAAATTGTACAGGGTGTGGACTATGTGAAAAAGTTTGCCCTGGTAAAAATCAAGAAAAGGCACTTACTTTTGGAGAATATAGTGATAGATTTGATAAGATAAGTGATTATTTATTTGAACATCAAGAAAACACAACGTCATTTAATAAATATACTGTTAAAGGTATTGGATTTGAAAAACCTTACTTTGAATTTAGTGGAGCTTGTGCTGGATGTGGGGAAGCGGCATATATTAAAATATTAACTGAATTATATGGTAAAAATATGGTTATAGCTAATGCTACTGGATGTTCATCTATTTATGGTGGTTCACTTCCATTAACACCATATAAAATTCCATGGATGAATTCATTATTTGAAGACAATGCTGAATTTGGATTTGGTATTCATATGTCTTATAAAAATACAAGAGATAGAATTAAGAAATTAATGTATAAGTATAAAGATGAAGTATCTCCTGAAATTAAAGCTACATTTAAAGAATGGATAGATAATATGGAAGATGATGACTTTACTTATGCAATTAAAAACAAACTTGAAAGTAGTGATATTCCAACTGAATTAAGAGAACTACTTGATTATATTCCATCTCGTAAAGTGTGGATTCTTGGTGGTGATGGTTGGGCATATGATATAGGATATGGTGGACTTGATCATGTTCTTCATAGTAATGAAAATATTAATATTATGGTTCTTGATACTGAAGTATATTCAAATACTGGTGGACAAAAATCAAAATCAACACGTGCTGGTTCAGTTGCTGAATTTGCATCATCAGGTAAATTTGAAACAAAAAAGGATTTATTTAGAATAGCAATGTCTATACCAAATGTATATGTTGCGAGCATTTCAATGGGCGCTAATAATATGCAAGCATTAAAAGCATTAAAAGAAGCTTATGAGCATGATGGACCATCTTTGATAATTGCATATTGTCCTTGTATAGAACAAGGAATATATGGAGGACTTACAAATTCTATTGATGAGCAAAAAATGTTAGTAGATGTAGGATATAATATATTAATGAGATGGAATCCAGAGAATGAGGAATTACATATAGATTCTAAAGAACCTGATTTTGATAATTATGATTCTGTATTTAGAAGAGAATTAAGATATAAAAATTTAGAATTTAAGAATGAAGAAGAATATCAAAAATTATATGAAAAGAATTTAAATGATGCTAGAAAGAGATATTACTATTTCAAAGAATTGGAAAGCGAATAATTATGGATTTAGAATATTACAATGAAATATATTTTGGAAAAGATTATAAAAAACTTTATGATGAACTACATTCTAAAATATTAGATGTATTAAAAAATAGTAAAGAAGAATTTTCTTTTCGTTATATTGGTGCTAGTATTGATGATTTATTAGCAAAGAAAAAGGATCCTAATTATGTTAAAAAAGATTTGTTAACTGTAGAAGGAAATGAAATTACATCAAGTTTATTAACAGAAGAATTGGTTAACGATATAATTAATAATTTAAATAAAAATGTTAAAAAAGTAGGTTTACCAGTTAGATTTATGGAAGATCATGTAGATTTCCTATCTAAATTGCGTTCTTCCGAATTAAAGGTTACTGGATATCGCAATCTTACTGAGGAATTATTAAAACAAATACATGAAAAAACACAAATCAAAAAAGTGTTTACTAATAGCAAATATTCTATATCAGATATTGAATCTGAATTATTTGCAATTGAGACTACAACAAATACATCAGTTTATGATGATATATCAATAATGCCACCTGAGACAGATGAAATAAATGATGAAATTGAATTAGTTAACAAGAATTTAGATAATAAGCTATTGAAGAGATTATATGAATCGTTGAATTTATCAAAATTACCTTCTAAAATAAAAATTGCAAGAAAAAAATATGACTATTTATATTCTATTATAATTGATGGTAATAATGTAACTATTAGAGTTTCTGATAGTACTCTTGATAATGTAGAAGGGTTATGTAATTTCTTTACTAAAAGTGGCTATAAAGTTGGTAAATTGGTATTGGATGTTCGTGATGTTAATAATTTATATAGTAACGATTATAGTTTTTTAGATAAATTGCAAAAAAGTACTGAAATAGTAATTGATAATGGACATGTGGACGATCTTACTTATGAAGAATTTCAAAGTCAAATAGAGGGAATAAAATGGTATAAGGAAATGATTAAACAAAGCGATTTATCACCACTTGAAAAACTTATATTTGCATATGACATTATGAAAACATTTCCATATAGAGAAAAGGAAGCACATTCGGCTGACTCAAGAAATCCTGGTAAAATTTTAAATGATAGATATATAGTATGCTCAGGATATACTGCTATGTTAGATGAAATATTAAAAGGTATGGATAGCAATATAAGACATACTGATGTAGGAGTTACTTGCTTTGATGATAAAGGAGAATATAGGGGAGCACATTCTAGAAGTTTAGTAGATATAGCAGATGAAAAATATGGTATACATGGTTCTTTCTTTTTGGATTCAACATGGGATAGTGTAAGTGATAGAAAACAAGAATACTATGGACATGATTATATTGCTCTTGATTTATATAGGTATTTTTTAGTTCCATATTCCGAATATAAAGAAGTGTTTCCTAATGATTCACTACCTTATGTATTTAAAAATAAAGAACTAAATGAATCATTTTCTAGTGATGCTTTAAATAAAGAAATAGAAAGAATTAAAGAAAAAGTTAGAGAAAATGAAGAGGAGCAAAAGAAATCAAAATTTGTTTCTAAAATTAATCCACAAAGTGAATTAATAGGATATTTTAATAGCAAAATGTATAGTGATAAAACATTAGATCAAATAAACGATGGATTTAATCAACCAAGAATATCTTATGATAAACTATTAGAAGCTATTAAAAGTGTAAGACTTGCTGAAGGGTATACAAAAGAAAACGTTGATGCTGAAATAGAAAGAATAAGCAGAATTAATAAAGAATACTTTAGAGATGGCCATGAAATGATTAGTGAAAATATGAAAAAAAGAGATTAAATAATCTCTTTTAAAATGCATAAAAATAGGACTGCCACCCCCTGATGACAGTCCGGAAAAAAGAATAAAAAGGGGTTGGCTAGTGTGATACTAGCACCAATTCGCCTAATAGTGAATTGGTAATTCTATATACTAATGACTTTTTAACAATTTGTCAACATTTTTTTGAAAAAAAATCAAAAAAAATGAATTTAATTTAAAATTCATTTTTTCTTGTTAATTATTATAAAGTTCTATCATTAAGTACTACTAAAGAACCGGCATTTTGATCAAAAGAATAATCTCCTAAATCAATACTTCCAATTATTTGTTCAGCAGGTATTTTATCTAGATTTGCTTGAGTTTTAATATTGTTATAATTCTTGATAATTATTGCAAAAGAATCACAAGTAGTATTTTCTTTATCTAAAAAATCTTTTGGATTACTAAAGAAACTTTCATCAAGATTAACTAATCCTGAATAACGATCATTTTCATCTAATCCGGTAAGTCCTTCTTCAAATATTTCAGCTTTATTATCACTCATAAATGGGTAACCTAAATATTTTAGATTTTCTTCTTCTCCTAATTCTTTTAAAGATCTAACTAATTCTTCTAATTCCATTCCATTCACCTCTACATATAATTATAATATAAAAATAAATAAATTCAATGTTTTAAAAAGAATATTATTATGATATAATATGGTAGATTTATTGGAGGACTTAGGCATGGAAGATTTAAATTTAATAAAAGGACTGGGTCCTAAAAACATAGAACATTTAAAAAATTTAAATATTAATACTATTGGAGATTTAGTTAATTATTATCCATATAAACATAATTTAATAGTTTTAGATGATATTAAGAATTGCACTGATAAACAAAATGTTATTATAGAATGCATTATTGATTCTGTTCCTTTAATGAGAAGATTTAGATCAAATATGTCTTCTTTAACTTTTAGAGCTATGTCTAATAGAAAAATGATTGCTGTTATAATATTTAATAGATCATTTTTAAAAAATAATTTACGTCCTGGTACTACTATAACAGTTATTGGGAAATATGATGCATTAAAAAATACAGTAGTAGCATCTGATATAAAATTTGAAAAATTACAAACTGGATCAATTGAAAGTGTTTATCATTTAACAAGTGGAGTTACTTCTAAACAACTAATTAAATATATAAATGAGGGACTTAAGATATATGATAATTATATAGATTATGTACCTGAGTATATTAATCAAAAATATAACTTTATTAGTAAAAAAGATGCTGTTAATTTAATTCACAATCCTAAGAATCAAAACGATGTTAAAAAAGCACTGTTGAAATTAAAATATGAAGAGTTATTTGAATTTATGTTTAAGATAAATTATCTTAAAAAGATAAATAAAACAAGTAGAGTAGATTATATAAGAAATATAGATATAGAAAGAATAAATGACTTTGTTAGAAGTTTACCATTTGAACTTACAGCTGATCAAAATAAAGCAATAGAAGACATTTATAAAGATATGACTTCTGATAAAAGAATGAATAGATTATTGCAAGGAGACGTTGGTTCTGGAAAAACAATTGTATCTGTTATAGCCGCATATATAAATTATCTTTCTAATCACCAAACTGCATTAATGGCTCCTACTGAAGTTTTAGCTTATCAACATTTTGAGAGTATAAAAAATCTTTTATCTTCAACTGATATAAGAATTGAATTATTAGTTGGAAGTATGAAAAAGAAAGAAAAAGATGAGATAGTAGAAAAATTATCACAAGGACAAATAGACTTTATAATTGGGACACATGCATTATTGAGTGAAAACGTTAGCTTTAAAAATTTAGGTTTGGTAATTACAGACGAACAACATAGATTTGGCGTTAATCAAAGATCTGCATTAAGAAATAAAGGAATATTACCAGACACATTATATATGTCAGCAACTCCAATACCTAGAACTTTCGCATTAACTATATATGGAGATATGGATATATCTAATATTAAAACAAAACCTAAAGGTAGAAAAGATATTAGTACTATAGTTAAAAGTGAAAAAGAATTAACTGATGTATATGAAATGATTAAAAATGAAGTTCAAAACGAACATCAAGTATATGTTGTATCTCCTTTAATAGAAGAATCAGATGTTTCTGATTTAACAACTGTTACAGAAATTAAGAGAAATATAGACTTATATTATAAAGGTAATATAAAATCATCTATTATGCATGGTAAACTTTCTAAACAAGATAAAGATAAAATAATGAAAGACTTTAAAGAAGGCAAAATAGATGTATTAATATCAACAACTGTAATCGAAGTTGGTATAGATGTTAAAAATGCAACTATGATGGTAATATATGATGCTGAAAGATTTGGACTTGCAACTCTTCATCAATTAAGAGGGAGAATAGGCAGAAATTCATATGATTGTACATGCATATTAATAGGAGATAAAAATAATAGTAGATTAAAAGTTATGTGTGAAAGTAATGATGGATTCTATATAACTGAAAAAGACTTTGAGATGCGTGGAGAAGGCGACTTATTTGGAGTAAAACAAAGTGGAGATATGTCATTTAAAGTTGCAAATATAAGATCAGACTTTAAAATTCTTTTACAAGTTAAAGAAGATGTACAAGAATTTATAAAGAAAAAGGAATATATTAATTACGATATATATATGGATTTTGTAAATAGTTTAGAATCAATAGATTAGATGCTTATAAGCATCTCAGAGTGTTGACAAAGTTCAATACTCTTTTCTTTTATAAAAAAATGTTATATAATTAATTTGCGAGATAAAAAAACCTTAATTAACCAATAAAGTTT
>CACYWH010000034.1 GCA_902778125.1 uncultured Erysipelotrichaceae bacterium
CAGCTGGAAAAACAGGAACATATTCAACACCATATCCATATGTATACAATAGTAGTATGTCAAGTGTAGCACCAGAGTATGGAATATATAGTAATCCATTTAGAGCAGCACAAGATAATGGATATACAATTGCATATTATGTAGAAGGATATGTAAACAGATTAAAGAGTTTAGGAGCCCCAAATAATATATCAGGAAGACTATTAACAAATGAAGAAGCAAATAGTTTATCAAGCACAATAAAAGGTAATTGGTCTTATTGGCTTGGCTCTGCTAGCAGTCAGTACGTCGTTAGGGACGTGTATGGTGGCAGTCTGGACGGCAGCTTCTTCTGGACTGACAATAGCAGCGGCATTCGCCCGGTTATAGTTGTCAGTACGTCTGAATTCTAATCATGCGAAGCATGATTCAGGGAGCGAGATTACGGAGGAATCCGGTCCCAACCATCTACTTTTATCAAATTTTCTTAAGAAAGATTTGTAAAAGTAGATAAAAATGGAGAAGTATCTCTTTTTTTCTTATCTTGACAAAAATATATTTAATCGTTAATATTAATTAATGGGAAAGACAAAATAAAAAAAGGAGAAATATGAAGAACTTAGTAATTGTAGAAAGCCCTAGTAAGAGCAAAACAATTGAGAAATATTTAGGTAGTGATTATAAAGTTTTATCTTCTAAAGGACATATTAGAGATTTGTCTACAACTGGTAAATATGGACTTGGTGTGGATTTAGAAGATAATTTTAAACCAAATTATATATTAATGAAGGGTAAGAGTAAACTTGTAAGTGAACTTAAGAAAGAATCTAAAAAAGTAGATAGAGTTATTTTAGCAACCGACCCTGATCGTGAAGGAGAGGCAATAAGTTGGCATTTAAAAGAAGCTCTTTCAATTGATGATAATAATTATGGAAGAGTTGTATTTAATGAAATAACTAAACCTGCGATTGAAGAAGCATTTAAACATCCTAGAAAAATAGATGAGTCTTTAGTACATAGTCAAGAATCTAGAAGAATATTAGATAGAATAATTGGATTTAGATTAAGTAAATTAATGCAATCTAAAACAGATGGTAAGAGCGCTGGTAGGGTACAAAGTGTTGCTTTAAAGTTAATCGTAGATAGAGAAAGAGAAATAGAAGCTTTTGTTCCAACTGAATATTGGACTATTGAAGCTGATTTTAACGATTTTAAAGCAGAACTTAAAAAGTATAGAGGAAAAGATATTGAAATTGATTCTTCTGTTATGGCTGATGAAATACTTAGTAAACTTTCTAATGCTTATAATATTGAAAATGTAGAAACTAAAATCAAAAATAAGCAAAGTAAGTTACCATTTACAACAAGTACACTTACTCAAATGGCATCTAATCGACTTGGATATCCTGCATCTAAAACTATGTCAATTGCTCAAAAATTATATGAAGGAATTAATATAGGAGAAGATACAGTTGGTTTGATTTCATACATGAGAACAGATTCTATTAGACTTTCAGATATATTTGTAAATGATACTAAAAAATATATAGCCAATAATTATGGTAAAGAGTATATAGGTTATGTTAAAAGTGCTAAAAAGAATGATAATGTACAAGATGCTCATGAAGCAATAAGACCTACTAGTATTTTAAGAACACCTGAATCAATTAAAAAATATTTAAAACCAGAAGAATATAAATTATATAATCTAATTTATGTAAGAACTTTAGCTTCATTAATGGCCGATGCTAAAATGGAAACTACCACTGTTGATTTAGAAAACCATGAATATATTTTTAGAGCAAGTGGACAAGTTTGTGTTTTTGATGGTTATTTAAAAGTATATAAAGATTATGAGGAAAGTGAAGATGTTATACTTCCATTTAAGAATTATAAATCAAAAGTTTTAATTGCTAGTAAGGTTTATAAAGTAGAACACTGGACTGAACCAAAACCTAGATTTACTGAAGCTAAATTAATTGCTGAACTTGAAAAGCTTGGTATAGGAAGACCAAGTACATATGCTAAAATAATTAGTGTTTTAAAAGAAAGAAAATATGTTGAAATTAAGGATAAAAAGTTTTATCCAACTGATACTGGAATTAAAGTTACAGATAAATTACAAGAATTCTTTTCATCAATTATTAACGTAAATTATACTGCTAATATGGAAAAAGAATTAGATGAAATTGCTGATGATAAACTTGTATGGTATGAAGTATTAGATAAATTTTATAAAGATTTTGATCCTCTTTTAAAAACAGCATTTAAGGATATGGAAAAAGATGCTCCAGTTAAAACGGGAGATGTATGTCCTAATTGTGGTAATGATTTAGTTATTAGAAAAGGTAAATATGGTTCTTTTGTTGCTTGTTCTAATTATCCAGAATGTAAGTATGTTCAAAAGGAAGAGAAGAAAATTATAGAAATATGCGATTGTCCTAAATGTGGACATAAAATAATTGAAAAGAAAACTAAAAGAGGAAAAGTTTTTTATGGATGTAATAACTATCCTAAATGTGATTATGCTCTTTGGGACAAGCCTACTGGTGAGATTTGTGATACCTGCGGTGGCTTAATAGTAGAAAAGGGAAAGAAAAAATATTGCCCTAATTGTGATAAATAAGTTAAAAATGCCTAGTTTTTGACAAAAAATATATAAATTACTTGCAATTTTAAGTAGTTATGCTACAATTAATATGTAAGCATCGTATATGAATCATATGTACGTGCTTGATAAATTATATGGGAGGTAATTTACAATGAGTAAAACTGAATTAGTAGAATTCGTTGCTGCTAAAGCCGGATTAACTAAAGCTGATGCTGGAAGAGCATTAGATGCTGTTCTTGAAGGTGTTACTGCTGGTCTTAAAAAAGAAGGAAAAGTTGCCCTAGTTGGATTTGGAACTTTTGCTGCTAAAAAAAGAGCTGCTAGAGAAGGAATCAATCCTTTAACTAAAGAAGCTATTAAGATCCCAGCTAAAGTAGTTGCATCATTCAAAGCTGGAAGCAAATTAAAAGATGCTTTAAATTAATAAAAAAGGCCGAAAGGCTTTTTTTAATTGCTATAAAATGATAAAATATTTGTATGAAAGAAATATTGGATAAACTAATTAATAATGGTTATGAAGCATATATAGTTGGTGGATATGTAAGAGATTATCTACTTTCTTTAGAGTCAAATGATATAGATATATGTACAAATGCAACTATAGATGAAATAATTAATATTTTTGGTGATATTGGTACATATAATAAGGAGTATTTCTCTTATCATATAAAAGATAATAAATATACATATACAATAACATCTTATAGAAAAGAATTAGAATATTATAAAAATAAACCAATTAAATTAGAGTATACTAATAGTTTTGATGAAGATTTAAAAAGAAGAGATTTTACAATTAATTCAATTGCTATGGATTTATATGGTAACATTATAGATAAACTTAATGGAGTAGATGACATTCATAATAAAATAATAAAAGTAATTGGTAATACTTATGATAGATTTAATGAAGATAAAACTAGAATTATTAGAGCTATAAGATTTTATGTAACTTTAGATTTTGAATTGGATAATCAAATAAAGGACTTTATAGAAGACTATGGTTATATGTTGAATGATATACCTAGAGAATATATAAAAAAAGAATTAGATAAAATATTTAGTAATAAAAACTATATTAAATTTTTTGAATTAATAGATAAATATAATCTTAAAAAATATTTAAATATAGATTATAATATTATTGAAAGAGGTTTAGATAGAATAGGGGTATGGGCACTATTAGATACTACTTTACCATTATCAAACAAAGAGAAAAAAGAATGTAAAGATATTAAAAACAAAAAACTTTTTGGAGGAAAAAATGAGTGATTTAAGAAATATGTTTACAAGTAAAGATTTTGTTATTAATTCAAATATTATTAAATGTATTAGTAATATTGATATTACATTAGATGAATTTTTATTAATATTATATTTTATAAATGTATCTGAATATTTGGATGTAAATAATATTAATAAAAAATTGGGTTTTGATGAAAAGAAAGCTGTAGATACTTTTAGTAGTTTATTAAATAAAAAATATATTGAAATGAATGTAATTAATAAAAATGGTGAAGTTATAGAAAAAGTTAATTTAGATCCTTTATATGATAGGCTAGCTTTAAATAAAAAAACAGAAAATAATGATGTGGATATATATGCTTTATTTGAGAAGGAACTTGGTAGAACATTATCTTCTTTTGAATATGAAATGATTAATAAATGGATTGAAAATGGTATTTCAGAGGATATTATAAAAGGAGCATTAAAAGAGGCTATTTTAAGCAATGTAAGGAATTTTAAGTATATTGATAAAATTGTATATGAATGGTCTAAAAAGGGTATTAAAAATCATGTTAAAGAAGAAAATAAAACTGAAGAATTATTTGATTATGACTGGTTAGATGGAAATGAACAATAGTAAAGAGATAATAAATGAATTAGATAGACTATTTGAAGATGCAAGATGTGAATTAAACTATAAAAAAGATTATGAGTTATTATTATCAGTTATGCTATCTGCTCAAACAACAGACAAAAGTGTAAATTTAGTAACAAAAGATTTATATGAAAAGTATGATACATTGGAAAAATTAAATGAACTATCAATTGATGAGATTTCTAATTATATTAGGAGAATAGGTTTTTTTAGAACTAAATCTAAAAACTTTAAGGAAATCGTTTCAAGATTATTAGAAATTGGTTATGTCCCAAATGATAGAGAGTTTTTAGAATCATTACCTGGAGTTGGTAGAAAAACCGCTAGTGTTGTTTTAGGTCATTTATATAATACTCCTAATTTTGCAGTAGATACGCATGTATATAGAGTTTCTAAACGTCTTGGAATTACAACTATGAAAGATGATGTATTAAAAACTGAAAAAAAATTAAAAAAATATTTTAATCCAGAATCATGGAATAGGGTTAATTCACAATTAGTGTTATTTGGAAGATATGTTTGTACAAGTAAGAAGCCTAATTGTACTGATTGTAATTTAAAAGGTATTTGTAAGTATTATAAAAAAAATATTAGAAATTAATCTAATATTTTTTTAATTTACTGTTATTGTTTGAGTAAATGTTTTATTAATAGGTTTTAAATTATACATAAATGACACGTCATATTTAGCTGTATAAGTTCCGGCTTGCAAAGTAAGTTTATCTGCTTCAATAGGACCTTCAGCACTAGATAATGATGATAATGTAACTTTTAATTCAGTAACACTTTGAAGAATATCAGCACCATTTAATGTAATAGTACTTATACTTGATGTATCAAGTGGTATGTATGTATCATTTACATTTAGTGTACTTGTAAGTCCATTTAATGTAACATCATATATTTCTTCATTTATTTTATTTTCAAACAATATCTTTATTCCATCTGATGCATTATTCTTAAATATTGAGTAAGCACTCTTAACTATATATCCATCATATGTACCAGTGTATTTAGTCAAATCAACTGTATAAGACGTATCTCTTGTCCATCCTAGATATGTTGAAGATGTACCATTTGTTAAATATACAGCAAATCCAAAGTCACCAATATGATCTTTATTGTAATCTAAACGTTCATCTAAGTAATCTTCTGCCCATATAGTATATCCTTCTTTGAAGTATTCTGTTAAATATTGATTGCTGATAGCATCAGGTATTCCAGGAGATGTCCATGAAAGTGTTAAGTTGTTTCCATTTAATGCATATGTTCCATTATATGGATCAGATAATTTAGAGAATCTATTTGATACTTCACTAGGTTCAGTACCTGCGATAAATAAGAATGTTCCTTTTAAATTACTTGGTGTAAATTCACTTGGTTTTTGTGCTGGTATAGTTTCAAGTTCAACTTGAGCAGAAACAATACCACCTGGATTTTTAAATCTTGATCCAGTAGGGAATATCTTATTAGCTATTTCACCTAAAACTTTACGTCTTTCTGTTAAAGCATAACTATTTGGTAAATACCATTTATTTTTAACAGTTTCACTACTTAACCAATCAGTATATCCAATCCAAATTGATAATCCATAATCTGGAGAGAAACTAGATATCCATGAATCTGGGATTACTGAACTACTTAATCCATATTTTTTAAGTTCTTCAGTAGAATAAGAAGTAGTACCAGTCTTAGTTGCAATATCTGTACCTGAAACTTTTACAGTACCAGGAGTTGCAGCAGTAAGTATATTTCCAATAATATAAGCTGTTTGGGGTTTCATAACCCTTTCTCTTGTAATTGTTGGTTCCCAAACCTCATCATTTTCAGTATATATAATTTTTGTAACTGTATATGGTGAAGTATAATATCCACCATTTCCATAAGCAGCATAAGCAGCAGCTATTTCAACTGGTGTAGTACCATTAAATGCTCCGACTGAATAAGAAGGAGGAATAACAGTAACATTTTTTCCAGGATCTATTCCTAAACTTGTAATAAATTCAACTTTTTGTTCATTTGTTGTCATATTAAATGCTTGTAATGCACATGAGTTAACTGAACCTTTTAAGCAATCTCTAGTTGACATAGGAGCATAAGTGAATTTTCCACCGAAGTTACGCATATAACTTGAACCATATGGAGTTTTATCATCAATAAATGGTCCATATGTACTTAAGTTTTCAAATTCTATAGCTGGTCCATAATCCATAATTGGTTTAATTGTTGAACCAGGTTGTCTTTTCATTTGATTTGCAAATGTCGCTACATTAAGTGTCATTGCTCCGGTTTTATTTCTACCAGCACCAACTGCTACTAAAGCACCATTTTTACCATCTACAATAGCAATTCCTACTTGAATTTTATTATCTCTAAAATCATGTGTTTTATAGAAGTTATTAATTACATCTTGTTTACTTTTATCCATTGTTGTATATACAAGCATTGGAACATCATATGGGTTGTTTCCAGTTTTATCAATTATTTCTTGAACAACTGTATCAATAAATCCTTGATATTGATTTGTTGATGTAGAACCACCATTTAATAAGTTTTTAATTTCAACTTTTGTTCCAGCTTCATATTGTTCTTTAGTTATATATCCATGTCTTAACATTAATGATAAAACAGTATTTTTTCTTCCGTTTGCATCAATTGGATTTACATATGGGTTATATCCATTTGGAGATTGGAACATACCTGCTATCATAGCAGCTTCTACTAAGTTTAGATCTTTTACATCTTTTCCAAAGTAATATTTACTTGCTTGTTGTACTCCATAAATATTACCTCCCATACAAGGAGTATTCACATAATATTCTAGGATTTCATATTTTGTAAAATATTTTTCCATTTTGAATACGGCCATATAAATATCAGTAAATTTACGAACTATACCAGCAAACCCAGTTGCTTCAGTAGAAGTAAATGCTAATTTTGAAAGCTGCATTGTTAGAGTAGAGGCACCACCACCACCACGTCCTAAAACTTGAGTTAGAGATGCTTTAATAAATCTAGGTGCATCAAATCCATTATGTTGAAAGAATCTTGAATCTTCTGTTGCAATAATTGCGTCTACTAGTACTTGAGGTATTTGATCATACGTGATTTTCTCACGTACTTCACTTCCTAGTGTAGCAATAAGAGCACCTTTTGAATCAAAAATTCTAGTAGCTTCTTTCTCAAACATTTTTTCTGCTGTGAATTCTGGTGCGCTTTTAACTATATAGTAGCCAAAGCCTATACCAGCAAGAAACACACACATTGCAGCAAATATAATTAATACGAATAACCAGTAAAAAAATCTAAATCTAAATTTTTTCTTTGGTTTTGTACTTTTAACTTTCTCTTTTTTTACCTTTTTTTCTTTTACTTTCGTTTGAACTTTTTCCTTTTTATCTTTTTTAATTTTCATTTTCATAATTCTCCTTAAAATAAGCATCATCTACAGCATCTAAATATTTAAGTCTTGGAGTATAACTTTCTTTAATTTTATATCCCTTAGATATTAAATATTCATAATCAATAGATTTTCTATCATTAGAATTTACAAATTCTATTATATCTTCTCCTTTTAATAAATAAAATTCATTATTCATCATTATAATTAAGAATGCTATTCCTTGTTGTTTAATAACTCTTTTTATATGATCAAACTGATGTTCTTTTAAATTTGATAGAGGAAATGATGTTTTGCTATGACATTCTTTAGCATCAAACTCTATATATTTTCCTCTATATATTCCATTATAATCAAGCGTTGATATTGAAGAATAAACAGCTTTATCAATTAAATGCGATTTATTATTAGGATATGTAACATTTAATACTTTAATTGGAGTGGGTTTCTTATATATTAAACATTTATCAATACTATTATAATAAGTATTTGATTCATTAATAATATTTTCAAGAAACATTCCTCTATTTTTATATGAAATTTCTCCCACATAAATCACCATAATAATTATACTATAAATATATTATTTTTTCCATATTATATATTATTAATGTGTAAAATGAAAAAAAGTTTTATGAAAAAGTATTAAAATATAGTATACTTAATTTATAAAGTAAATACAGAGGTGTAAAAATGAAGAAAAAAAGAATTATATTTATATTTACTATATTAGTCTGTTTCTTATTATCTATAGATAATGTGTTTGCTGCTAGTCAAAAGTGTAGGTATAAAGTAACGTATATTGATGGGAAGGAAACATATACAGATCATATTACAATAGAATTTACACCAGGCGAAGGAATGAGTAACAAGATACATGTTGAAAGTACTAATTCAGATTATGAAATAAATAAGAATAGATGGGCACCAACAGGTAAAGTATTTAAGGATAAAGACTTATATGTTGATCCACCAAATATTACATTTAATGAATATATATTCAATGATCCTAATGTAAAAACTTGCCCTAGTCAATTATCATATTTTATTTTTGGATATCATTATGCGCTTGGGGGATATATATTTGGTCACAGTCAAAATCATAAAGATAATTATTCTCCTAATGGAACAATAGTTCTTGATCAAGAACAAACTACAACACCACCATCAGATGTTTCGGAAGAAGATGGAAGATGTGTTTGCTGTGGTAAGGATAAAAACAATTGTACCTATAGTTGGATTCATAAAAAACAGAAACCTGGATATTCATGTAGTGGCGTTGATTTGACAAAAGATAAGTGTGTAGGTAGTGTTGGTTCTCCTACAGGTAATGAAAAGCAATATTGTTCAGATGCCTATGTTATTAACAAGTATTCATCTGGTGCTGCTTCTGGTTCAAAATATTATTCATTAAAAGTACAATATTATATGGAAAATAACAGAAAATATATTGAAATGGTTCCAGTTGAAGGTAGTAAGGAATCTGAAATGAAAAAGTCATTTGAACTTCATCCAGATGTAGGAAATGTAGTAGATATAACAGAATATAAAGCTGAAACTGGAAAATATTTAAGAGTTGAAACATTTGATAAATGCGATAAGGTCAAAATTGTTACATGCGATACTGATGATAAAGATGGTGTATATATTGGAACAAAATGTGATGAAAATAATAATGCAGATCCAGAAACAGTAACAACGCCTGAAACACAAGAAGAATATCAGCAGCACTATAATACAAACTTCGCTCCTTTTGTGGTACCAGCACCAGGAGGAGGAAGCTTTGGAAAAAGTGCAAATTGTTTGGCGATAATGGGTGGATCAGATGGAGCTGCATATAAAATAATAAACGGAGCAGTAAATATAATAAGAATACTTGCTCCAATAGTGGCAATAGTAAATGCTATGATAGTATTGATGCCAGCAATAACAGCAAAAGATGAAACTGGA
>CACYWH010000035.1:0-413 GCA_902778125.1 uncultured Erysipelotrichaceae bacterium
CTCGTAAGTGTAATGTTCCACTGTAAAGACGCAAATAAACTAATCTTTGCTTATGGTCTGTATATTCAATTTTAAAAACTCTTCCACATAGTTCTGAATAATTCTTATTCATTTCAGGACAAAAAAGATTTGAAATAGCTTCAATGAGTTGTTGAGTTCCTATATTATTTTTAGCACTTCCATGGTATATAGGAAACAACGAACCTTTTTTAACACACCTATATTCTTCCTGCGTTAATTCCTGTATAGTCAATTTTTCTCCTGCAATATATTTTTTTAAAAGTTTATCATTTTTGGAAATTACAGGATCCCATTCATCTAAATCAATGATATTTTTAATTGATATTTCTGGAGTTAATGTTACATTTTGCATAACAATAATATCATTTGAAAGTTTTTCTTTGATATTTTGA
>CACYWH010000035.1:480-8282 GCA_902778125.1 uncultured Erysipelotrichaceae bacterium
TCCAGGAGTATCTACAATATTGATTTTGTAGTCATTCCAATTAAAAGAAGTAACTGCTGCCTGAATTGTGATTCCACGCTGACGTTCTAAAAACATAGTGTCTGTCCTTGTTGTTCCCTTATCTACACTGCCTAATTCTAAAATCGCTCCACTTGTATAAAGTAGACTTTCCGTTAAGGTCGTCTTTCCTGCATCTACATGAGCAAGAATACCAATGTTGATTATTTTCATGGAATTTCCCTCCCTACAAATTACTATTTATCCGTCTATTTAATTATACCACATTTTCAGTCATATTTTTTAATGACTTGCTAATCGGAAGATTACTATTTTTCGAACATAAGAAAAAGACTATTTTTTCATAGTCTTCATATAACTCTCTGATTTTTTCCTTTCTTCTTTTAATTTAATTCTTAATCTTTTGTTTTCCGCTCTTAATCTTTTTATTTCTTCTGGTTCTCCAAGTTTATTCATTAAGTTCTTAAAAGTATCTTCCTTTACTTGTTCTTTTAATGAATTATATTTAAGCTCATAAGTATTAGCTTTCTTTAACAATTCAAAGTAACTTTTAATCTTCCACATATTTCACCTTTAACTGATTTTTATGTTTTCTATATACTGTGGCAATACTCATATTCATTTCTAATGCTATCTTATTCCATTTTTTTAACTCTACATATCTTTTATTAAAGATTATTCTTGTTTCAATATCTTCTATGTGTGATAAGTAGTCTTCTATCTTAAACATTTCATTTAAAGCATCTGATTTCTTTTGTTCAAGTTTTTCAGTTAGTTTTTCAAGTAATAATACTCTTTGTTCTTGAGGATTACTAATGTTATGTGAATGAGGCATATCATCTACTTTAGCTGCACTAATATAGTTTGATTTGATAGTTTCTATTTTTTCTTCTATTTCATTAATCTCTTTACTTAAGAAATAGTATCTAGATAAGTCCTTTCTATTCATCATCATCCTCCAACCAATTGTAATCAAATATTTCAGTATTGATACTTCCTCTTCTTGATCTAGAAGAATAAATAGCATCCTCATATTCTTTTATATCTTCTAAAGTTTTATATCCACTTGCTTTCCAATTTCTTAAGATACCTTCAATATAGCTAAACTTTTTAGCATTATTCATAACTGATAACTCAATAGCATGTCTAACTATTTCTTCATTAAATTCTTTTACCCAAGAATCCAACTTTTCACATTCTAAAGAACTAATTGTTCTACCAAAATTTTCTTCCAAGAAAGAATATATATTAGTGGTAGTAGTACCATTAATATCTCCCTCTTCTTTTTCTCTTTCTTTTCTTTTCTTATTCTCTTCTTTATTCTTATTCTTATTCTCAAGAATGTCAGAGATTTCGTTTTGGTTTTCATTTGATTTTGATTTGATTTTTTTTGATTTCTTTTTGGTTTTGTCTTGATATAATCTTGAATGACTTTTGCTTGAGATTAGATTAGGTTTGATTAACTTCCAAATAGTTTGTTTAAATCCAGTAAATTCAGGTTCAATATCTTCAAATATAAAATCATCTATTGCTACCAACATCTCTTTTTTATCTTCTAAAGGAAGGTCATTTAGTGAATCGTGATAGTTCCTAAAGAAGGTAAATCCATTAATGTTGTTCATCAATTGTCCTTTTCTTTTTTTCTCTTAATTTTTTACACATATAAAGCATTTGAATAGCTCTATTGTTAATATTGCTGATAGTATCATCTATTTCTTCTTCAGTATGACATATATAGAATCCACCTGATTTACCGCTTATACTTCCAACTATTAAACAATAATCATCATCTTCTCTTATATTTTGTATTATCTTTCTCATAGATTTATCGCTACCAATATTAAATCTTTTTCTTAAATCTACATTCTTAATTAAATTATCTTTTCCGATGTGATTCATAATCAAGTAATTATAAACTTGTTCTTCCATATTATCACCTCTCTCATTTATTGTTCTTTTTACTAATCCAATAAATAACAATGAATGTTAAACATATTATTATTGTAATTAGAACTGAATCGCTCATTTATTTTCACCTCACAAATAATTTCTTCCTATTAATTTCATAAATTCTTCTCTTGAATGTGTCTCTTCATACTTCATTTGGCATACCTTTTTAAGATATTTATCAGTTTCGTATCCTTTTATACCATGCACACCAAAAGTGCCTGTATGATGCTCTAAACATAACCAACATTTAAATCCATTAGCTTCACTAATTCTTCTTTTTGCTGATCCGAAATAAATATGATGTTCATGTAAGTTATTTGCCTTATTACATATAAAACATCTTTTTCTAGTTTGTAAGATACTCTTCATTTACATATATTCCATTATTTTCTGCTCTTTGAATTGTATTCTCTAATAAAGTAGTCATCTCTTTAGTATTCATTTTAGAACTACCTATAAAACACTTATAAACTATCATTTTTTTACCTTTATATTCTTCTGGTCTTACAACCTTAACTGCTCTAAAGTTCTTTCTTAATTCATCTTCTATACTTTCTAATCCCATAACATATTCATATTTGGCATTAGATTCTTCTAGCAGACTACAATAGACATTTATTTCAGTATCATTTTCATAGTCTGCTATTTCTCTAATTAATGACCACATAAACTTGTTTTGTTGTATGGTTCTAGGATTTTTAGCTTCTTTTAATTCTAGATAGTACTCTTTATCTACTTCTAGATTTAAATCTGAATAAAGATTTTCAATTAAGAGCATTTGATTTTTAATGTTTCTAAATAATTGCTTTACTACTACAATTGTTTTCATTAGAATGGTAAATCATCATCAGTAAGAGTTATTTCATCACCAAAATCTTTAAATGGATCATTTTCTTCTACGATTTCACTACTTTTATTTTCATTTAAAGATTTATCTTTAGTATCTATAAAATCTATGTTGCCAATTAATATATCAGTAGTATATCCTTTTGATCCATCACTTTTATCATAACTACCTGTTTGGATTCTTCCAGATATACCAATCCTATTTCCTTTTTCAAAATACTTACATATTGTTTCTGCAGTTCCTTCCCAAGCTACACAACTTATAAAGTCAGCTTCACGATTTCCATTTTCATCTTTTTTATTCCTATTAACTGCTATTGAGAATCTCGTATATGCTTTATTGCTAGTTGTATATCTTAATTCTGGATTAGCAGTAAATCTACCAATTAAATCTACTCTATTCATTACTATTCTCCTTTTCTAAATATTTTTTTACTAAATCTAAAGACATTTCCTCATTAATAGGTAACTCTATATATTTTCTCGTGTTATCTCTTAAATGAAGACCTCTTAAGAATGTAATATCATCACCATAAGTTTGTTGATATCCGATTCTATATAAATTAGTTTGATAAGCTACATACTCTTTATCAAATGTACTTGTTCTTTTGATATCGGCAATGCCTACTTGTCCATTTTGCTCTAATATCAAATCGACTCTACCAGCAGCAACTGGTTTATCATCTAAAAATAAAACTATTGGAACTTCATTCTTTAAACATTTAAAATTATTTCTTACTTTAAGGAATACATAGTTTCTTAATTCTTTTAACTCTATATTCTCTATTCCTTTTGTTTCATAATCTTCAATTGCTTTATGAACTTCAGTACCTAAATTAGCTGCTCTTTCTAAAGTACTATTAGATACTCCAAGATATTTATTTCCAAACTTTACTTTTAGAATTTGAGTAATGCTAGGAAGAATTACCCCATTGAAAATATAAGTATGAGATTCATCTATATATTCGAGTAATCCTCCTGCTATATTCCAAGACTCAATCATTATTAACCCTTATAGTTAAGTAGGCCTTTTTCTTTCCATCTAAAGTTATAAATTCATCATAAATATCAGGATATTTTTCTCTGAACTCATTCTTATGGAATACTTCTTCATTATTTTTGCTTTCAATATAAGAAATAGATATTCCTTTTTCTTCATTAGATATTTTAAAGATTCCTTTTTCTTCCATTTCATTTAATAATCTACTCTTATATTCTTCTTGTGCTTTCTTTAACTCTTTTGCTTTCTTTTCTATTTCTATTACCGCATTTAAAAATTCTTGATTAATTATAAATTCATTTTTATTTTCACCTAATGTTATTATTTCATTATTCATTTACTTTACCTTCTTTCTTATTTGTTATTATTTTTGATGCTTCATCTACATTTAACTCAACAATATTTTTCTTCTTAAATGTAGCAAGTATCTTTTTTAGTTCATTTGGATTATCTTTGAACATTGTTTTTAATAAATTCTTTTGTCCTTCAGTAATAGTTCCAGATGATACTTTTCTTTCAGTTCTTTTTATTGATTTATCAGTTCTTTCTGGATCATCTTTTGTAGCAACTAAAAATGTAGAAGCTAAATAACTTTTTAATGCTCCAGTTTTCGCTTTATAAATTGCTTTATCACCTTTATCAAGAGCAATACCAGAATGGATACTTTTAATTGAATATCCAGTTTCTATATCGGTGATTGTATATTCCATAGTTACAAATATTGCAAATGGTTGCTTATCAGTTCCATCTATGTTTTGTACATTAATTTCAGATGAGTCGAACTCTAAACCATTTGTACAAAATAATTCAGTAAATAATTCTTTATATTGTGCTTCACTAAAGTATTCATAGTTATCATAATCATTAGTAGCACCTTTTACTAAAATACCTTTTTCTTTTAATTTTGATCTTAATTTATTTTTCTTTGATTGTAGTTTTGATACTAAATCATAATTAATATTAGTTTCTTTATCTTTAAATCTATCTACTCTAGATTCATTAATTTCATCGTTCATATTTATCCCTCTTTCTTTATTATTTGGTATGTAATTTTAATACCTTCTTGTTTTTCATATAACTCAACAAGTTTTTGTAAGAGGTCTTTATTATCTAACATAAAAAATCCTCCTTTATTTTGTTACTTTAGTTTGCTGACTAAATAGTACTTTTCACTATATTCAATATATAATCACACCTCCTTAATTACGATATTTTCGTAATGAAACCTTAAAAAAAAACTAATTTTATATGTTTGCCGACATATCATTTTTCTTCTTCTTATCTGGTTTCTCATTTTCTTTTGGCAGGAATCTAATATCATCATAGTGGACTCCATATAATTCAAGTATCTTATCAATTTTTTCTTTAGATGGTTGGGTTTTAAAGTGTTCGTAATTATATAAAGTAAACTTACTTATGCCCAATTTCTTTGCTGCTTCATCCAATGTAAGACCTGAATCAGTTCGTAAAGCTTTAAGTGAAATCATTTTATCTTACCTCCTTGTACTCTAATCTTATTACGATATTTTCGTAATGTCAAGACCGAATCGTAACTTTTTACGAAATGGTCGTAAAAATTAATATTAGATATTGCAATTTATTACGAAATATTGTAATATTATATTGAGGAGGGAGAAGTATGAGCGATTTTGGAAATAAAGAAGTATTTTCTAAAAATATAAAAAAGTTTATGGAAATCAATAATGTAGATAGATATAAACTAGCAGAAGCTCTAGATATTAAATACACTACTCTATCTGATTGGATTAATGGAAAGATTTATCCTAAAATTGATAAAATTGAATTAATTGCTAATTATTTTAATGTAAGTAAGTCTGCCTTAATTGAAGAATGGGCATGTCTTGGTGATGATAGTGTCGATGGCACTGTTAAACTTATGGATAATAAATTAGTTAAGCTAGTTCCTATTTTAGGTAAAGTTCCAGCAGGAATGCCTATAGAGGCAATCGAGAATGAATATACAGTTGATTATGAAACCATTCCAGTTGAATGGACTAAAGGCAATAAAAAGTATTTTGCTTTAAGAATACAAGGTAACTCTATGGAACCTGTATATAAGGATGGATCAACAGTTATATTCTTACAAACATCATCTTTTGAATCTGGTCAAGATTGTTGTGTTAGAATCAATGGTGAAGATGCAACATTTAAGAGAGTTACAAAAAAAGAAAATGGTATTTTACTAACACCATTAAATGTTGATAATGATACTGGATTCTTACCTATTCTATATACTTATGAAGATATGGAAAAAACACCAATCGAAATTGTTGGTGTAGCTAAAAGATTTATACAAGATATTTAAAAACAAAAAAAGACCTACCACGGCAATGGTAGATCAAATTTGAAAAACCCTATTTAGTCAGCAAACTAAAAAAACAAAATAAAGTTATAATGTTTTGGATTTTTCTATTACATTATAACATTATTTTCAAGAATTGGAAAGAGGTTATAATATGGAAAAAGTAATTAGAGCAGGAATTTATATTCGTGTTTCTACTGAAGAACAAGCGAAACATGGATATTCTATTGAATCACAAAAATCTAGATTAAAAGCTTGGGCGAAAGAACATAACTATATTATAGTTAATGTCTATGCCGATGAAGGTAAATCTGCTAGAACTAAACTATCTAATCGTAAAGAACTTTTAAGATTATTAAAAGATGTAGAAGAAGATAAGATAGATAGAATAATCATTTGGAGATTAGATAGATGGTTTAGAAATGTGGCAGACTATTACCGAGTTCAAGATATATTAGATAAACATAAAGTAGATTGGGAATGTAGCGATGAAGAATATAATACCACTACATCTAATGGTCGATTATACCTTAATATTAAGCTCTCTATCGCACAAAACGAGTCAGACCAAACATCTGATAGGATTAAGTTTAATTTCGATAATATGGTCAAAAATAAGCGTCCTATTTCTGGTGCTATGCCTGTTGGATATAAAATAGTTGGTGAAGGAAGAGACAAACGAGTTGTAAAAGATCCTGATCTAGAACAATTTGCACTTGATATGTTTGATAAATATGAAGAAACAATGTCTTTTAGAAAAGTTACTGAATATCTTAATCTTAACTACCCTCAAAGGCCGATAGGTTTTGAAAGAGTTAAAAGACATTTAAAAAATACAATGTATTATGGTTGTTATAGAGATGTAGAAGATTATTGTGAACCATATATATCAAAAGAAAGATGGCAAAAGATAAATGATTTAATAGCTAAAAATAAAAGAAAATATACAAGAACTGATTATGTCTTTATATTCTCTGGTTTAATCAAATGCTACAAATGTGGAAGAAGAATGAGTGGTTCTATGGTTCATAGTCGAAGAGTTAGAACTGAAGATGTTAAAACACCTACATATAAATGTGCTAAACATTATTATGATACTCAATGTCCTAATAACCATACTATTACTGAAAGACTATTAGAAGAATGGTTAAAAGACAACTTCCTAAAACAATTAAATGAATATGTAGTTAAAATTGAAGATGTTCAAAATGAAGATGAGAGTCAAGATATATCAAAAGTAATTCATAAGTTAGAAGTAAGAAAAGAAAGATTAAATGAATTATATTTGGATAATAGAATCTCAAGAGAAAAATATGAAACTGAATATCAAACTATAGTAAGTGATCTTGAAAAGTATAATGAGAAAGCTACTGATGACCAACAAAGAGATTTATCAAAGTATCACAAACTATTAAATAATAAGAATGTATTAGAACTTTATGATAAGTTAAACAATGAAAATAAAAAGGCATTTTGGTACGAATACATCGATTGCATCAAGCAAGATGATGATAAAAAGTACATTATTTTTTTTAAATAATCCGTATGCATAAACCGATGCCTCCTTGTGTGATTATAAAATAGTTGATTTTAGTTAAACCCAAACTTTTAAAAAATGGAATCAATGATGAATTCATATTGTTATATTCATTATTTCTCATTTTC
>CACYWH010000036.1 GCA_902778125.1 uncultured Erysipelotrichaceae bacterium
CTTTTACTTCTTTATTTTTCTTAAGAGATAGTTTTTCTCCTGATTTTGCTTGTGCTAAAAGAGTTCTAAATATACCACTTACTCCAAGTACTGCAAATAGCAATGAAAATAATAAATCTTTTATAATTGCTGATCTAAATTCTTCATTTAAATATAAACTACCTATTAAATTAATAGAATATCCTTCTTTTAATAAAAGTAATCCTGGAATAATTACTAGAGTACTAAATACTACACATAAAATAGTTATAACTGCAATAATATATGGTACACTTTTATCCATTTTACCTTTTAATAATTCATATCCTTTAAAAGCACCATAACCAATTATTGCTGCTAAAAAGGACCACATAAAGTTTAAATAAACATAAACAATTACCCATGGAAGTGAACATACAATTCCACCTATAACTGCTCCGATTATTCCTAGTATATGACTTTCATTTTTAACTTCTAATTTTTCTTCCATTATTTTTTCTCCTTCATATGTGGGAATAATAATACATCTCTAATGCTATCTTGTTCTAAGAATAACATACAAAGTCTATCTATTCCATATCCAATACCACCTGCTGGAGGCATTCCATATTCAAGTGCTTCAATGAAATCCATATCTATATCATTTGCCTCATCATTACCTAAATTTCTTTCTCTTAATTGTTCTTCAAATCTATCAAGTTGATCAATTGGATCATTAAGTTCTGTATATGCATTTGCAAATTCTTTTCCACCTATAAATAATTCAAATCTTTGAACAAATCTTGGATCTTTTGGATCTTTTTTAGTAAGTGGGCTTATTTCTACTGGGTGACCATAAAGGAAAGTTGGTTGAATTAAATTCTCTTCAACATATTTTTCAAAGAATCCATTTATAATATGTCCAACTGTAAAATGTTCTTCTACTTCAATATTATGTTCCGCAGCTAATGCTTTTGCTTCGTCTAAAGTCATTTCTTTAGAAAAATCAACACCACTATATTCTTTTATTGCATCAATCATACTTAATCTTCTAAATGGTTTTTCTAAATCTATTTCATTTCCACACCAGTTAAATACATATTTATTAAATACTTTTTCAGCAATTGTTTTATACATACTTTCTGTCATTTCCATCATGCCTTCTAAATTAGAGTATGCAAGATATGCTTCCATTAATGTAAATTCAGGATTATGCTTAGTGTCAACTCCTTCATTTCTAAATGTTCTTCCTATTTCATAAACAGCTTCCATACCACCTACTAATAGTCTTTTTAAAGGAAGTTCTAATGCTATTCTTAAATAGAATTCCATATCTAGTGCATTATGATGAGTAACAAATGGTCTTGCTGATGCTCCAGTTAATAATGGTTGTAATACTGGAGTTTCTACTTCAGTAAATCCACGATTATCCATAAAGTTTTGAATAGTTCTAATAATTCTAGGTCTTAAGAACGCTATTCTTTTAGATTCATCATTCATAATTAAGTCAACGTAACGTCTTCTATATCTTTCTTCTACATCAGTAAGCCCATGGAATTTTTCTGGAAGTGGTTTTAATGCTTTTACTAAATGAGTATATTTTAAACATTTGATAGTTAACTCTCCAGTATTAGTTTTCATTACCTTTCCATAAACACCTACTATATCACCAATATCAGCTGTTTTAAATAAGTTATAATCATCTTCACCAATATCATTTATTGAAATATATATTTGAATTGGACCAGTTTTATCTTTAATACTAAAGAAAGATGCTTTACCCATTTTACGAATAAACATAATTCTACCTGCTACTGTAGCAGTATCATTCATATTTTCAAAATCATCATGACTAACTTCAGCATATTTTTCTTTTAATTCACTAGCATAAGCATCTCTTTTAAATGCATCTCCAAATGGATCTAATCCCATATCTCTTAATTTAGTTGCTTTTTCTCTTCTTACTAATTCTTGTTCTGTAAATTGTCTTTCCATTTTATTCCTCCTTAATCTCTTATTTTGATATGAGTTTCACGAAGTTGTTGTTCAAACACTTCATTAGGACAACCCATAAGTCCATCAGCACCATTTGCTCCAATTGGGAATGCTACCATTTCACGAATATTTTCTTCATCTTTAAGTGTCATTAATATTCTATCTATACCAGGAGCCATTCCAGCATGAGGAGGTGCTCCAAATTGAAATGCTTGATACAATGATGGGAATTTACTTTCAACTACACTTTCATCATATCCTGCAATTTCAAATGCTTTTTTAAGTATTGTTGGATTATAATTTCTTTCTCCTCCACTAGCCATTTCTAAGCCATTACATACAAAGTCATATTGACATGCAACAATTTCATCTGGTTTTTTATTAATTAAGGCATCAAGTCCACCATTTGGCATACTAAATGGATTATGAGTAAAATCATATTTATTTTCTTCTTCATTCCATTCATACATAGGGAAATCAACTATAATACAAAATTCATATCTTGAATTATCTATTAGATTTAATTCTTTAGCCGTTTTAAGTCTTAATGATCCACAAAGTTTATCAAATTTTTCGCCTTTGTTACCACAAATTATAAATACTACATTTCCATTTTCTAATTTTAATAATTTAGTTAATTCTTCTTTTTCTGTTTCGCTAAATAATTTAGCCATAGAACCTACTATATTATTATTTTCATCTACCTTAATAAATCCAAGTGATGAAGCTCCAAGATCTTTATACTCTTCTTCAAGTTTCTTATACCATGAATTTGATTTATCAGAAGATGGTACTTTTACTACTTTTACTTCTTTATCTTTAAATACAACTGATTCATTATCTTTTAACAATTCAGTAATATTAACTATTTCATTATTAATTCTAAGATCTGGTTTATCACTTCCATATTTTTCCATTGCTTCTTTAAATGGAATTCTTCTAAATGGTACACTAGATACTTCTTTATTTCCAAATTTTTTAAATGTATCATAAAAAACTCTTTGTCCTACTTCAAATACATCTTCTTGAGTAGCAAAAGACATTTCAAAATCTAATTGATAGAATTCTCCATAAAGTCTATCACTTCTAGGATCTTCATCTCTAAAGCAAGGTGCTATTTGGAAATATCTATTAAATCCACTACACATTAATAATTGTTTGAATATTTGTGGTGCTTGAGGAAGTGCATAGAATTTACCTTTGAATTTACGAGATGGTACTATAAAATCTCTTGCTCCTTCTGGACTAGATGCAGTTAATATTGGAGTTTGAATTTCTGTAAAGTCCATATCTTTCATAGTTGCTCTAATAAAATCAATTACTTCTGTTCTAAATAGTATTCTATCATGTACTTCTTTGTTTCTTAAATCTAAATATCTATATTTTAATCTTGTTTCTTCACTAGAAGTTTTAGATGATTTTATTTCAAAAGGTAATGTTTTAAATACATCTCCTAATACTTCTAATGTTTTAATTTCGACTTCAATTTCACCAGTTTTCATATTTTTATTAATCATATCTGGTGTTCTTGGATTTACAATGCCTGTTACTGTAACAGTACATTCACGGTTTAATTTAGAATATGCATTAACATCATTAGAAATTAATTGTACTATACCTTTTTCATCTCTTAAAGTTATAAATACCAATGAGCCTAAATTTCTAACATTTTCTACCCATCCAGCAAGTCTTACCTCTTTTCCAATATATTCTTTAGTTACTTCTCCACAGTATACATTTCTATACTTGTTTTCCATTTTACTTCCTCCTTATAAATAAAAAAGAATCTAATTCGTAAGCGTGAATATTAATCACTGTACCATCTTACTTCATAGATTCTATAAGTTCTATCTTTTATCTTTATAGCAGATTATGCATTTAAGCTCCAGGAGTTGTCACGATTTTTTTCATTATTTAACAATTATTAGTTTCCACCAACCACTAATTCTCTATATAGATAAATTAAATAACTACTTCTTCCCTTCTTCACTTACGAGTAGATTATATTATTTTTATATGTTTTTGTCAATCATTATTTATTTTTTTAATAAAGCATTTTTGAATTCTATACCATTATGTATTTCATTTATTAATTCTTCATTTCTATTATAAAAATCAATAAATCTTTTTGTACTTAATTGTAATTTTTTATGTATATTATCACTGATATAATACATTTCTCTTGGACTTATATGTTGCTTTTTACTTTCAACTTTAAATCTTTCTATTGTCTTTTTAATATCATCATATGTCTTACCAGACAATACATAGTCTACACATGGTTTATATATTAATTTTCCAGTAGGGACAACTGATATTCCTTTTAGACACATACTATTTTCAAAGCAAAGTAATGTATCATCATTTATTAAATCCATTCCATATAAAACATTATTATGTTCAATAATTCCTAATATATGATTAGCCATCCAATCATATTTAAGTTTTGTACGTAGTTTTTTACAATAAAACTTTTCAAAATATAAATTCAATTTATTAAATATGTCATTATGAATTCCTACAAAGTTTCTACATCTACCAGTACCATTTACTATACTAATACCATGACAACTTAATAAATCAAAGTCATTTAGAGTTTGAAATTTACAATCATGGCTAAAAAATCCTAATCTTATAAGATATGATATTGCAAGAGAATATTCAATTGGACTATTTATTTCTAATTCTTTTAATAAATTACAAATTTCTGAAATTAATTCATAATATAATGACAATTCTTCTTCATAATACAATTGTTCAAAATCAACTTGATTATTATATCCTTCACCATTTTTCATTTCAGAAAATGCATTAATAGCTTGTGTATTTCCATTTAAGAATGCTTTTTCAATACTCATATTAACCTCTCTTTAATTTGTTTATATAATTATTTACTCTTTCCGGCCACTTAGGATCTTCTGCGTATTTAGGCCCTATTTGTTTAGTAGTAGTAAGTCCATTATTATAATATCTAGCGAGTTTATCTATGGCGAACTTTATTCCTTCTTCAATACTATCAAATTTTCTATAGCTTCCACTTCCGCATGATGGCTTTCCTTTATTACCCCCAACGTTATTGCAACTTCTAACAAGTTTACTACACGTCCAATAACATCCGGTTTCTTGTAGCATAACTGCTGTTACTAAATAAGGGTCTACATTTTTATCAAGAGCATATCTTGCTATAAACTCTCCCTTATCTTCTAAAGTAGAATTTAAATATTTATTAAGCTTTTTAGATATTTCATCTATATGTTCATCTTCAAAATAATTATATTCTTTATATTCTTTTTTAAAATTAATAATACTCTCATTTATTTGAGAATTTATAAATTCATAACTAATATTTTCTTTATTATTAAAAAAACCAAATAAAATAATTATAACTTTTAACATTTTGCCTCCATAAAAAAGATAAGTATTAATTATTATAACACTTATCTTTTAAAAAGAATAGTTAATAGTCCATTACTCCAACACCATTTTCGTCATAGTAGTAATACATGTTATATCCTGGTCTTTTAGTATCTCTTTTATCCTTAGGAACCTTATATTCAATTAAATAATCTGCTTTAAGTTTACTATCATAATAATATAGTTGACTAAATACATAAATTATTTTTTTGTTTTCAGAATCTACTAGAGCATATTCATATGTATCGTAACCATCACTAATTGTAATATATGCGGGATATTTAAGGCTTTCTACATATATTGGATATTTAACTCCGTATTTAAAAAGTCTATTTAGCTCTTTTAATCTTTGAATTTCATTATTATATTCAGTCTCATCATAATTTACTATTACATAAAATAAATATGATCCATCAAATAAACTATCTTGTCTTAAATATTGAAATGCTTCTACATTTTCCTTATTAACTTTAGAAGGAAAAATAAATAATTTACTATGAACATCAGTATTAAATTGTAATTCACTTAAATATTTTTCATAGTTTTCAATATCATTTTTCTCTATTATTTTAGTTTTAGATAAAAGAAAAATAAGTAAACCTATAATTATTAATATTCCAAGTATTAATAATATTATTTTTAAACCCTTTTTCATATACATTCTCCTTAATGATGGTGGTGATAATGATGAGTATTTACATTTTCAAGTTCACACTCATCAGTACAGTCTTCATTCAATTCTTCAAGTTCAATAGTTGAATGATCTATTCCAAATTCTTTTAATTCATCTTTTATCTGTTCTTTTATTTCTTTATTATATTTTTTTAAAACTGCGTGCAACGTTGCACTTAATTTATAACCATCTATACTTCTAATATGCATATGATGTATATCTTTTACACCATCTATGTTTAGTAAGTGTTTTTTAATTTCCTTAACATTAATGTTTTTAGGTGTTTTTTCTAAGAAAATATCAATAACAACAATCAAATTTTTAAATGCATGTATAAATATAAACAAAGCAACACCTATAGATAATATAGAATCAATAATAGATATATCAGTCCATTTCATTAATATTGATCCAATTAAAACCACTACCCATCCTAAAACATCTTCAAGCATATGCAAATTAACAGACTTTTGATTTAAAGAGTCACCCTCTTTAGTAACATAACTTGCAATAAAGTTAATAACAACTCCTATCACTGCTAAAAAAATCATTCCATCATAATTAATTTCTACAGGATTTATAAATCTATTTATACTTTCATATATTACAAAAATAGAGCCTACTATTAATATGATTGTTGTAATTATACTTCCAAGTAATGAATATCTTAAATAACCATTAGTATGTTTTAAATCTCTTTTCTTTTTACTTTTTCTTTCTAAAATATATGATATTCCTATACTTAAAGCATCTCCAAAATCATGTACTGAATCAGAAATAATTGCAACACTTCCAGTAAATAATCCACCAACTATTTCAAAAATTGAAAACCCAAGATTTAACATAAATGCTATTAAAATATTTTTTTCCGTTTTATTTTTCATATCAATTCTCCGTATTCTTTACACTAAATTAATTATATTATTATTTTATATAAAAAGCAATTAGAATGGCTTAGATACG
>CACYWH010000037.1 GCA_902778125.1 uncultured Erysipelotrichaceae bacterium
TATGAAAATAACAAATACTACATATACTGTTACAAAAGATATAACATTATATGGTCATTGGAAAAGGAATGATAGTACTCCACAGCCAGAGGATCCAGGACAACCAGATGATCCAGCACCATCAGGAGATAATTCAACAATGCCTTGTTTTCATGGCACAAAATGTTGGCAATATGATGAAGAAATGTAAAATTTAAAAAAAGTCATTAAAAAGTATTTTATTTAATGACTTTTTTAATTTCTCAATATAAATTAGAAAACATATTGAAAAATCATTTAATTTTATGTTATACTTAATTAGTATAGAGATAGTAGATGGAGGGAAAAAGAATGAGTAATATAATGATAGGTATTAAGAGATTTTTTCAAAATAAAAATACCGTTACAACAATTTTTGCAATAGTGTTATCAGTTGTTGTGTTATATGTTGCATATAGTATGAGGATTAAAAAGGCAACGGAGCCTAAAAGTGTACCATATGCTACAGTTGATATTCAACCTAGAACTGAAATAACAGAAGATATGGTTGGTGTAAGAGCTGTTCCAGGAAGTGTAATTACATCCAATGTTATTACTGATATGGATTCAGTAGTTGGAAAATATGTAAGTAATGAAGCATTGATACCGGCAGATAGTTTATTCTATAATGGTACAATTGTTGCTTGGGAAGATCTTCCTAAGACAGCATATGGAGATATAAGATCGGGAAATCAAATATTCTATTTACCTGTTAATATGGATTCAACATATGGTAATTCAATTTTTCCTGGTAATTATATTGACTTATATTACAATGGGTATGTTGACAATAAAATATTAATTGCAAAATTTATTGAAAGTATAGAGGTTAAGGCAGTAGTAGATGGCAATTATGACAATGTGTTTGAAAAATCATCTTCTGAAACTGAACCTGCCTATATTCTATTTGAATTACCAGAAGACTGGAGATTACTTTTAGATAAAACTATTTACTTAGATCCAGAAAGCTTAATTCCTGTTCCACGTAATGCACAATATTCTGAAAAGGGTGGAGAAACAAGAATTGTAAGTGCATATATTAAAAATCTTGTTGAAAGTAGAACTGTAAACGTAACTGAAGATGACTTGAGAAGAGTTGTTAATAATAGAAACAATACAAATACTACGAATGGAGGTGCTAACTAATGCTTAAAAGATTATTTGGAAATAAAGGCGTAGTTACAATTATTGCATTTATAGTTTGTATAGTTATTATATTATTTGCTTATAAATACAGAGTAGATAAAGAAATACAAGCTGTTTCTGTTCCATATGCTAAAAAGAAAATAGATGCTAGAACAGAAATTACTGAAGATTTGGTTGGTACTGTAAAAGTAGCCTCATCTATGATTACTTCATCAGTTATTAAAAGCAAAGAAAACGTTATTGGAAAATATGTAAATTATAATACATTTATTCCAGCTGGTAGTTTGTTCTATCAAGAAAATGTTGTTACATGGGATCATATGCCAGATTCAGCTTGGAAAGATGTACCAGATGGTGAAACAATAGTTTCATTACCTGTTAATATCGATACTACTCGTGGTAATACAATATTCCCTGGAGATACAATTGATTTATATTATGAAGATAATTATCAAGGAAAATATTTAAATGCTTTGTTAATTAAAGGTATTAAAGTTTTGGCTGTTAAAGATCAAAATGGAAATCATATCTTTAAAAGAAGTGCTGAACAACAAAATGCATCTGCATTAATTTTCTCAGTTAATGAAGAGTTACATTTGTTATTTAGACAAGCACAGGCAACTGGTGGAACAATAATTCCAATGCAAAGAGATAAAAATTATAATGCAGAAGATGTTCAAGTAAGTGAATATGTAAGATCAATCATCAAGTCTCAAGTTATGGATCTTGAACCTGATGCAGTTACAACTAATACTACGACAAATAATTAATAATAAAAAGAAAAAAGAATATATAGAAAGGGTCAAATAATGGATGATGTAGTTTTTTCACAAATAGATTTTGGTTTGTTAATGCCACTATTACAAGATGATGATGTTACGGATATTTCATATTCTAATGGTGGACAATTGTGGATAAAAACTTTAACTCAAGGTGTTAAGCCTTATAAAATTGAAGGCTTAAACAATGAAGTTATGGAAAAACTTGCATTTCAATGTTCTAATGTTATGGGTAAAACCTTTAATATGGCTCATCCATTATTAGATGCAGAAAGTGCTGAGTTACGTCTTAACTTTGTTCATGAATCAATAGCAACAAATGGAATTGCAGTATTAATAAGAAAAACTCCTGCAAAGATAAGACTTAATAAAGAAAAATTAATAGCAGAAGATTATGTATCTACTACTTTACATGACTTTTTAATAACTTGTGTAGGTGGACACTGTAACATACTTGTTAGTGGAGAAACTGGTTCAGGTAAAACCGAACTTATTAAATACTTAGCAAGTCATATTAAAGAGGATGAAAAGATAATAACTATAGAAGATACATTAGAACTTCACTTGGATAAGATATATCCTACGAGAGATATAGTTGCAATGAAAACAAATAACATTGCTTCTTATTCTGATGTTTTGGTAGCTTGTATGCGTCAAAACCCTAGATGGATTTTACTATCTGAGGTTCGTTCTGCTGAAGCAGTTATGGCTGTACGTAATTCAATTTCTTCAGGTCATAACATTTTATCAACAATACACTCTGATAAAGCATCAAGTATTCCTATGCGTTTATATTCACTTTTAGAAACAAGTCAAGATATTGATCAGTTTGTTAAAGGTATGCATAGATATATTCAACTT
This sequence comes from uncultured Erysipelotrichaceae bacterium, assembly GCA_902778125.1. Taxonomy (GTDB): domain Bacteria; phylum Bacillota_I; class Bacilli_A; order RF39; family UBA660; genus CAG-1000. The sequence continues at coordinate 2,805 of CACYWH010000037.1, forward strand.
GGTATACATGTTAAAGGTTTCTTTTCTAAGAAATATAATAGATTTCAAAGAGAAATTACTCAGGTTGTAGAGTTTTATGTTGATGATGTTGAAAATGTTGCTAAAGTAAATATTTTATATTCACGTGATTTGATGGGAAATGAAACTTATAACAATCCAACATCACATCTAATAGATTATTTAGCATCACAAGGTGTTCAAATGAGGGAAGATCCATTTATTCCAAAAGAAAATGGATTACAGGAAAGTGCTGATAATAATGTTAGCGCTGTTAATAATGAAGCTAATAATACTAATACAGAATTAGAAATATTAGAAATATAGTTAAGGAGGTAAAAATATGTATATAGAAGTAATTGCAGTAGGAATACTTTTGATATTTGTATATCTATATAGAAAAAATACCGGAGATAAGTCCTATAGATTTATTGCAAAAACAGTGGGAAATGCATATGAGAAATATGCTCCATACTCATTCAAAATTGTACGTGAAAAAGCAAAAGAATTAGGACAAGAATATACAACTAGACAATATGTTATACAAGTAACTATATTTGGCGTAGTTGCAGCATTTGTTTCATATTTATATTTTTATAGTATTATTTGGAGCATAGTATATGCTGCCGGAGCAATATTCTTTATACCTTATTTAGCTTATCTTAGATGCAAAAAGGCATATAGTGAATTTATATTTGAGCAGATTCAAGTATATACTACTAACGTAATAATGGAGTTTAATACAACTCAATCATTTGTAAAAGCACTTGAAGGTGTACGTGATTCTGGTGTTTTAGAAGAACCACTTTTAGGTGACGTTAATGAAATGATAAGAATGTCATATGAAAATGGTACAATTGATGAAGCTGTAAGATTTATGGATGAAAAATATGATTACTATGTTGTTAAAAACATGCATCAATTATTCTTACAGATAACAAAAGAAGGTTCTAAAGATTCTGGAGAAGCTTTAGAAGGTATGTTACAAGATATAGATATGCTTGTTGAAAGTGTATATCGTGATAGAATTGATAGAACAACTTTCTATAAACAATTCTGTACATTCGGTTTAGCACTATACTTATTAGTACTTTTAGTACAATTATTATTAGGAGAAGATAGTTATTTACAATTACTTGATCAGTGGTATGTAGTAATATTACTTCATGGTGTAATATTAGTAAATACATATTTCTTACTTACTGGTATTAAATATTACCATGAGGATGTGGGTGCTGAATAATGGAAATATTAATAGTTGGCGTTATTTTAATGTTATTATTTAACTATTTAGGAGCGTTTAGTTTTAATAAGTTTGTTGAGGATAACAATGTATTGTTTGGAAAGTTAAAAGAAGATGATTATGACTTTTTAGTAACATCTATGCTTGGTGAAAAGACTAATCCTAATGAAAGATATGAAAAAAGAGTAAAGAATGCTATAATTGCTTTCTTTATAATGTTTATAGTTGCAATAACAACTATTAAAAGTGTTAACTTTGCTATTAAGATTGTTATTGTACTTGCTGTTACATATTTTGTATTCAAAGATGATTATAGTAAAGTAAAAAGATATTATAAAGCACATTTGCATGATATTAACTTGAAATTGCCATATTATTTAAAGAGTTTAGAAATTTTGATTCAACACTATACAGTTCCAGTTGCTATTACAAGAAGTTTAGAAAGCGCTCCTGATATGTTTAAACCTGGACTTAGAGATTTAATAGCATCAATAGATGCTGGTGATTCAAGTATTGAACCTTATATGGCTTTTGCAAGACGTTATCCTGTTAGAGATTCAATGAGAATGATGAGACTTTTATATAGACTTGGTTTAGGTAGTCAAGAAAGAAAACAGGATCAATTAATTGTTTTCTCAAGAACTATTTCTCAACTTCAAAACAAATCAAGAGAAACGAAATATAAAGAACGTTTGGAAAAAATGGAAAAGAAAACAATGACAATGCTTATGGCAACAGGTGCATCTGTTATGATTATTTTAGTATTGTCTATAGTTCAAATGTTTACAATAGTGTAAAAAGTGTGGAAAAAATGTGTAAATACCCTTGCGGCGTTACATAATAATATTGTATAATAAGTTTGTAATAATAAAGGAGGAATTGTAAAATGAAAGAAGCTTCTGGTGAATTAAATATGACAGTTGTAACTATTGTTGCTGTTGCTGCTGTTGGTACATTATTTGTATTATTAGTATATCCAATGATTCAAGGAGCAGTTGCAAGTCAATCTTGTAAAGCTTATGGTGATGGATGGCATGCTATAAGTAGAGGTAAACAAGCTGATTCTGAAGGACGTAACGTAACAAAATATGCTTGTTGTCCAAAAGATGTAAATACATATAGTGCTGCAAAATGTGTTGATAATAATTAAAAAAAATAATGAAATGCTATAAATGTCATTCGGCATTTATAGCATTTTTTAAAGTTTAATAAAAAGGAGTGTAATATGAGAGAAGCAATAGGTGGAACATGGCTTACTGGAATTGTAATTACATTTATAGTAATATTCTCTGGTTTTTTAGTATATTCTATAAATTATACAAAGGCATTTAGAGCTAAAAATGAAATTATAAATATTATAGAAAAAAATGAAGGATTTACTACAACTAAACAAAATTTAAATAATATTACTTCTACTCAGTTAGAACAAGATAAGACTACGCAGGCGTTAATATTTAAATTTATTAAGTCATTAGGTTATTCAACATCTAATGATATTAGCTGTCCTAGTGGTTCAACTGCATTTGATGGATATTGTTTAGCAAAGCATACAAATGAATCAAATAGTAGAAGTTATTATACTGTAACAACTTATATTCGTCTTTCAATACCAGTTTTAGATATTGGTGTTAAAATACCAATAACTGGTCAAACAAAGACAATGTATTACGACAAAGGAAATTGGAAGGGATAATATAATATGAATGTAATGGTTTATAACAAATATAAGGATTTGTTAATTAGTTTAAATCTTGATGTAATGAAATCTATAGAAGGAGTGTTTAATGTTGATGAAATTATAGATACTTTTTCTAACTTTTATTACGATAAAATGATATTAGATATTACTGCTATTAGAGATTATAAGAATACTGATAATTTACAAAAATTAGCAATGAATCTTAATATGGAAAATGTAATCCTATTATTAGATGATAGTCCAGAAAGTGATTCTAAAGCATATTTATCTAAATTAATTTCATTAGGAATTTATAATTTTACTAGGAATTCTGAAGGTATAAATTATTTACTTGTTCATCCTCATACATATAGAGATGTTGCAAATTTACATGATGTTAGTGAAATGGATATGAAACTTGCAGAATCAAGTATGAAAAAGGATGCTCCTAAGGTTTCAACAACAAAAGTTGAATTTGTTGAAATGAAGGATGAGGATCCTACAATTAATAATGTAACTAACGCTAAATTAAAAATAGTTGGATTTAAAAATGTAACTATGCATGCTGGTGCTACTAGTTTAATATATATGTTGAAAAAAACATTAGGTTTACATAAAAAAGTAGCTGCTATAGAGGTTAATAAAGTTGATTTCTTGTACTTTAATGATCCTGAGTTGATTAGTACGACTACTACAGATTTAGCTAAAGAATTGATGAAGAAAACTGATTATGATTATATATTTGTTGATTTGAATGATTATGATGATACATCAATTTGTACTGAAGTATATTATTTGTTAGAGCCATCAACAATTATGTTGAATAGAGCTATCAGAAGAAATAGAAATGTATTTGAAAACTTAAAAAAAGAAAAAGTTGTATTAAATAAATGTGTTTTAAGTAAAAGTGATATTGCAACTTTTGAATATGAAACAAAATTAAAGGTATTGCATGCTATACCTCCATGTGATGATAGGGGAGAAAATATAGAAGCAATAAGAGTATTTGTAAACAAAGTAAATTTGTAATGTCATTTTATTGACAAAATAATCAAATTTATATAAAATTAAGATGGAAGGTGGAAGAAATATGTCAAATTTAGTTTATTTTTTAGCAGATTTTGATTTTTGTGCAGATCCAAACACTCAAGTATTATTAGGAATTGTTCATAAAGTATTTCTTGCTGTTATGATTGTTGTACCATTAATTTTACTTTTTATTGGTGTATTTGATTTAGCAAGGGCTGCTACAGAAAAAGATGAATCAAATGTAAAAAAAGCTCAACAAGCATTAATTAAGAAAGCTATTGCTGGTGCATTAGTATTCTTAGTACCATTTATTATTGGTGTATTAATGAGCGTACTAAGTCAAGAGGATTATAAAGATTGTTTTGATATAGTAGTTTGGGGTAAAGCTCAAAGAAGTGATAATCCAAGTTTAGATTTTAATCAATAAAATGAAGCATGAATGAAGTGATATGATAAAAGTAGACAGGTTAAAAAAAGACCAGTCTACTTTTTCTATGTTAAAATAAAATAAAGGAGTTGATAATAGTTGGGAAGACC
>CACYWH010000038.1:0-11865 GCA_902778125.1 uncultured Erysipelotrichaceae bacterium
CCCATTTTGAAATCATCTTTTAATATACTTTGACCTTTTAGTGTTTCAATATCACTAGGTAAATATACTAAAATATCATAATTTGTTTTTGTTAAACTAAAACCTATAATAGCTGGTATTAATAAAAGCAAATTTAGAATCAGAATTATTTTTTTATTTTTTACAATAAAATCTGCTATTTTATGCATAATTTTTCCTCCCGAAATAATAATCTATCACTTATTTATTATTAAAAAATTATAAAATTATTAAAAATAATTAAAGGCATTTAAAAAGGACATATTAGAGCAAAAATAAGTCCATTTATTTTTTATTTTTACTTGTAATAATTTCTATTTTTTGACATTTGAAAGCAATTAAAGTTATTCTCTTGCCACAATGAGGACATTTAGCATGTTTGATTCCTCTTTTTGATGGAAGTGGTAGCTTAAGAGTTGTTTTACATTTATGACATTTTTTATAAATATGATCCTTATCTTTAATATTTCTTTTAATATTAGTAAAAGGTTTTAATAAATTATTCTTTATCTTTAAATATCTCTGATTCTCATCACTTCGTTTATATATTTTTTTAGACATAGGTCTAAAAATAATTGATGCTACAAGTAATAATTGAACAATTGATAATATTTTACTTTTAATAAATATTCCTAATATTAATGTTATAAAGTATAAGACCATTTGAAATTTGTATAATTCATCTGGACCATATCTTCCATACATAAACTTTCTTATTCTGTCATCCATAATTTTCCCCCAACTTTTTAAGTTTACCAAGTTTATCTAATGATTGCAATTTCAAAACTGATAATTCTAGGTTATCCTTTTTTTTATTATTTTTCTTTTCCTCTAAATATAATTCGTTCATTGCAGTATCTAAATTCCAAACCTTGACTGCAGCTTCTTTCCACTTAGATTCATACTTTTTTATATGATTTCTAGACTTATAATTAAGTTTATGCTCATTAGTTGCCCAAAAGTCCATTGCAGTTGTTCTAATCTGAATTTCACAATTTATATTTTTAATAATTCCACCAATAGATATTGGAATAGAAACTATAATATGATATCCACGATAACCACTTTCTTTAGGATTTTTAATATAATCCTTTTCATTAATAACTATGATATTCTTATTTTGTTTTATTTTTTCTCTTAATTCATATATATTTTCAATAAAATCGACTATTATTCTAGCACCGACTATATCATTTAATTTTTCAACACTATCCTTTGAAATAGGTAATTTTTTTCTTTTTAACTTATCTATTATACTCTCAGCTGTCTTTATTCTAGTTTTAATATGATTTATTGGATTATAATCTTCCAGAACTTCAAACTCATTATTTATTGTATTTATATATGTTTCTAGTTGTTTTTTAGCAGTTTCATAAAACAGTATATTTTTCTGAATTTCTTCGATTTGACGATTCATTTTTAATCATTCCTTCTACCAAACATTAATATTAATCTTAAAATTTGTAGTAATGTTGATGCTACACTGGCAACATATGTAAGGGCAGCTGAAACTAACACACTTCTTCCATTTTTTAATTCATTGCTATTGAAAAAATGTGAATAATCTAGCTCTTTCAATGCTCTTTTACTTGCATCTATTTCAACAGGTAATGTTACGATTTGAAATAATAAAATAACAATTTCTAATAATATTCCTAACCAAATTAAATTAATTGATGAAAATAACATACCTAAAACTATTGATATATAACCAGCATACGAAGAAAAGTTTACTACTGGAACTAATGAAGCTCTAATTCTCATAAATACATATCCTACTTTATCTTGAATTGCATGACCACATTCATGGCAAGCAACAGATACACTTGAAATTGATGTTCCCCTATAATTATTAGAAGAAAGTCTAACTTCTTTATTTCTAGGATCATAATGATCGGTTAGATATCCTGAAACTTCTACAACTTTTACATCATGTAAATCGTTTTTATCGAGTAATTCCCTAGCAGCTTCTGCTCCAGTCATATTTTTTTCATTTCTTACATTACTATATTTTTTATATGTAGTTGTAACAAAAAGTTGAGCAATCGTTGTTATAATAAAAGCAATAAGTGTTAATCCATATGTTACAAAATAGTAATCCATAATATCATCCCTTTTAACTCAATATTTTTAGATAATGTTTTATTTCCTTTTCAGTAAGTATCTTACCTTGACTAATCACCTTATCATTAATCACTAATGCAGGAGTATTACTAATTCCATATTTAGATAGATACTTCTCATCCTCTAATAAAGTAACTTCTATATTCCCTTTTTCATTTGAAGTTCCCTTTTCTATATTTTTTAACAACTTCATTCTATTACTAGAATTTTTTCCTAATACTTTAATTTCCATTTCATTCACCTCGTAATCATTGTATTAAATTATAATTATTATTTTCTTATTAAATTATTAAGAATAATTAAAAATAACTGACTAAAGTAATCAGTTATCTATTTTTTTCTTTATTTTTTTTAGTTTTTGGTAGTATAAACTCTAAAACTAATCCTTCATCATTATAAGCTTTTAAAGTACCACCATGCATTTCAATGAATTCTTTACAAATTGAAAGTCCAAGACCAGATATCTTTCTTGATGAATCTGTTGTAAATAATGGATCAAATATTTTAGATATAATATCTTCTTTTACTCCAGGTCCGTTATCTCTTACTATAAATTTTACATTGTTATCTTCTTGTGTTATATCAATTTTTATTTCTCCACCATTTTTTAAATATCTAGTGCTATTGGAAATCATATTAGAAAAAACTCGTTTTATTTTTAATATATCTACATTTAAATATACTTCTGGTATTTTTGTAGTTATAGTAAATGTAATATTGTTATTTTCAAGTTCAATCTTATAATCATCATTAAGTTGATTAACAAGATCCTTAATCTGAATTAACGATAAATCTAAGGATATTTTTTCTTGATTTAACAAATAATCATCAAAATTAGATAAAATATCTTTAATATTAATCGCCTTATCATATATTTTATTATTATATTTACTAGCATCTTCGTCTAATTCTTTATCCTTTAATAAATTAGAATAACCTATAATAGAAGTTAATGGTGTCTTAATGTCATGAGATATGCTTGCAATTATTCTTGTTTGTTCAGCTTTTTCTTCATCGATTAAATCAGTTAAATTTGAAAATTCATTCGAGATTAAATCAAACTCTGTATTTAATTTTCTCTTTTTTGGTTTCTTACCGAATTTATAATTTCTGATTTCTTCTATTAGTCCATTAATTGGTTTTAAAAATATTTCTCTAGTATATAATACAGTGATAAGCAAAATTAAAATTATTAATGTTGATTGTAGTAATAACAATTCTATTACTATTTTTGTAATGCTGTCATAATTATCAAAATATATATCTATTAAATATACATCATCCTTAACTTTTATTATTTCAGAAACAAGGGGAATATCACCATTTTCTTTTTTATTTCCAGCAATCAATTTTCCATCAATATCTTCAACATTAACCAAAATATTACGGTTTACTGATGCTTGATTTATATCAACTAATAAGTCATCATAAGAATCATAATATTTTTTTATCTCTTCAGTAAATACTTCTTCTTTAAAATGCTGAAGTTTAGGAATTAATGGCTTAATTCTTATTAAAAACCAAATACATAAAATGCATAAATTAATTAAACAACATAATATAATTGCTCTTACATATCTTTTGCCTAGTTTCTGTTTATTCATTATTGGCCCTCAAAAATTTATAACCATATCCCCAAATAGTTATAATATATTTATCATCATCATGCAATTTATCTCGCAAGCTTTTAATATTTACTGCTACTGTTCCAATATCGCCATATTCACTTCCCCAAACTGTCTCAAAAATTTGTTCTTTTGATAAAGCAATACCAGCATTTTCCATTAAATATCTTAATAATTCAAATTCTCTTGTAGTAAGTTCCAATTTAATATCACCTTGCTTAACTTCAAAACTATCTTTATTTAATACTAAATCATTTATTATTAATAAATTCCCGTTAGTATTTTTTTGCTTTGTTCTTTGATTTAATCTTAAATGTGATTTGACTTTTAAAAGTAATTCTATATTATCAAAAGGTTTTGTGATGTAATCATCTCCACCTATTTCATATCCAAGCATTTTATCAATTAATTCACTTTTAGCAGATATAAATATAATTGGAACATCTACAATATCCCTTATTTTTGAACAAAGTTCTGTTCCAGATAATTCAGGCATCATTATATCTAACAAGATTAAATCAAATTTTTCTTTTTTTACTAATTCGGGAACTTCAAGTGGATTGTTTATTATCTTTGAATGAATTCCTTCTTTTTTTAAAATAAGAGAAATTAGTTCTGAAATATCAACTTCGTCATCAACGATTAAAACATTTTTCATAAATTGCTCCTTTCAACTTATATAATTATACCATTTATTCCAAAAATTTTTATCTATATATTATCATAATTAAACTAAATTTAATTATATTTTTGTTTTTTAGAATAGTTGCAATATAATTTTTTAACATTAGTAGCTTTAATTAAATCTTTATCAAAATCAAAATCTACTACTTCTCCACTTTCTAATGTTTTATATCCTTCTTCTTGTATTTCAGAATAGTGAACAAAAATATCACTATCAAATTCTCTAGATTTTATAAAACCATAACCTAATTTGTTATCAAATTTTTTCACTCTACCTCGCATTTCAATACTACTTTACATAATTATTAGTAATACTAAAACTACTATATTTAAATAATACAATATAATTATTAAGAAAAAATCCATAAATTATTAAGAATTATTAAATAAAGTTCGATTCTATTAACATTTTATGATATGATGATATAATGTTGATAATGAATTTTATAAAAAGTTCATTAAATAGTAGTAGTTTTAAAAACCACAGTTAGAGCTACATACTCCTTTCTGAAAGCTATTGGGGAATTAAAATGTTTTATTTCTCAATAGTTTTTCTATTAAAAAATTAGTTTTGTAAAACTAATTATTTTTTTATTTTATTTAATTCTGGTAAATAATAATCTGAAAAATAAGGAACAGATTCACCATTCATTAATTTATAAAAGTATTCATTTAAATATGAATCATTTAAAGGCATGATTACTTCATTAAATAATTGTTCTAAATTAATATCATGCTTTTGCTTTGATATATATTTTTCTAAATCTTTACCTAATAAAAGAGATAAAGATGAAATCATTACTTTAACATTATCGGTATATTGTGATGGCACATTTATTCTATTTGAATTATCATTAGGAGAAATTAAATAACATTGTTTAAACTTATATTCATCACCTGGAAATCTTACTTCTTCTAAATCAATAATATATCCCTTCCCAGATTCAGTTAATAACATATTATCAGAATGGACATCTCCTAAATATATATTTTCACTATGAAAATATTTTAAAGCAACATAAATATCTCTTATCGCTGCTATTTTCAGATTCTGTGGTATATCTTCACTTAATGCTTGCCTAAATGTTAAAGCATTTGGAATGTACTCCATAACATATCCTACAAATTCTCCATTAGAAAAAAGTTTATCATAAATTAAGGGTGTACATGGAATTTTTGTATTCATTAAGAATGCAATATTTCTTTCTTTTTCTTCAATAAAACTATTTTCACTAAATATTTTAAATAATCTACCATCTTTTATAAATATTTTATCTGTGTTATGCATCCCCTCTGGAATTTCAAAACACAATAATTTGCTATATTCACTTTTGCTTATTTCCATAATCTTTCTCACTCAATTTAATAATTTTCTTATTTGATTTTTCTCTTACTTTTGCAAGTTTACTATTATATTTTTTTTCTATTTTCTTTATTTGTTCTTCAGTATCCTTCATAACTTTTTCTTGTTTACTTATGTGTTTATTAATTATATCCTTTGTTTTTTTAGTTTTTTCTTTTATTACTACTCCTATATGTTTAAAATCTGGACATTTCCTCTGTATTATCTTTTTCAAGTAATTTATTATCTTCCCTTACAGAAGTTAGAATAACTAAAGATACAATATTATCAATAATAAATATAGTTGCTATTATAATAGTTATTGTATATAACACTTCTTTATTGAAACTTCCATATAAATTAAATAAGAATGGATTAATAACATATATCATCAATAATCCTAATAAACCAAACGGAATCATTGTATTTAAACATATTCTTCCGTTAAGATTGAATTTTTTTGTACTATAATCCCACCATCTGGCTTTAAATATTTTTTCCATAAAATAACTTGTTACATATTCCAAAATAGAGCATATTACCATTGCCAAAATAAATAGTGTTAATGGATCATTGTTGTATTTTTGCAATAATATTGTAATAAGCAATGCTCCCCAACCATATATTGGACAATATGGACCTATTAGAAATCCTCTATTAATAAATCTCTTATACTGTATCAATTTACAAATTACTTCCATACACCATCCTAAAAAAGCATAAGAAATAAATAACAAAAAATATAATTCAATAACTTCTAACATAATGTTAATCACCTATTTTTTAAATTATAAAAGATGCCAAATCGTATTTTGGCATCTTGATTTTATTTTTCAGCACTTTCTAGTTTGTCTAACACTTTCTTTGTAACAGAAATAGCATTTTCTCTTACTTCAGTGGCACTCTTTTCAAGTATCTCATTTCCTTTTTCTTTTGCTAAATTAACTAAATTGTCTGCCTTTTCTTTTATTGATTCAGATTTAGTTTTGGCAATTTTTAAAACTTTTTCTTTATCTAAATCTTTTATTTCTTCTTTAAGTTCATTTATTTTATTATTAAATTCATTTTTTAATTCTTTAGAATCAATATTTTTAACTTTGTCTAGTAATTCATGAATTTTTTCGTTTAATTCTTTTCTTGTTTCACTACCACTTTTAGGAGCTAGTAAAATTCCTAATCCTGCTCCAAGTGCAGCACCTGCTGCTATTTTTCCTAAATCTCTTTTTTTCATATTAATATTCCTCATCTTTCTTTCTATTTTTTCTAAATACTTTCTTTAATAATAAGGTAAATTTTTCAGTTATATTGGATATATAATCGAATGCTCTTCCTACCATAGAAAATCTGTTTTTATAATTTTCAATTTCTTCTTCAACATCTGTAACAACCTTTGTTGCTTTTTCAGTTAATAGTATAAGTTTTATTCCTAAAATTATAAATACAATAATTAAGATTAAACCAAATACTTTTAATAATATACTTAATACATCCACTATTAGCACCTACCTTATTAATCTAGTTCTTTAAATCTTGATACTTCATCTTTAATAAATCTAGAAATACCATTAACATTCTTTTTAATAACTATCATATCTATAAGGTCTGCAATTGAATATACTAAAAGAATTATCCCCATACTTACAGTTACTATTTCAACACTTTCAATAGGATTCATTAAAAGTATAACTCCACAAACAATTGTAATTATGTTAGCGATTACTGATAAAATTCTATAAAATGCATTTGAATCTCTTAAATATGCACTAAATCTTAGTTTAAATAATCCTCCAGCAATAAACCATATACCTAAGCAAATTGGAATAGCCATTTTTAGTGCATTTGGATGAATTAAAACTAATATACCACCTATAATTGATAAAATTGCATAAAAGAAGGTATTAACAAATAAAGAATATGTCTTATAATCAACTACAAACAATACTAATCCATTAATTATTAATATACCTGCAATACAATATGATATACTGCAAATATTATTGCAATAACTATGGAAATATTAAAATATTTATTTAGTTTTTTTAGCATTTTTCTTCACCTCCTTTTTAGATTCTACTTTGCTTCTATTTTGAGGTGCATAATTTTCATATTCACCATGATATGTATGATCTTTATTATTCCAAATTTTATCAGCTTCTTCCTTCCAATTTTCAGCATACAAATCACATTTACTACATAAGTGTTCAACATCTTCTGGCGATTCTAAATCTGTAGAATGTGCTTTTGTTTTCTTTACCATATCTCTTAAATATTCTGGATTTTCAAGCATTGGACATGGTCTTAAATGATTTCTATTAAAAGGTTGACCATCATGATATGCCATAAACAATGGACTTTGAAGAATTTCTAAAATACTATGTTCGTGTATATTCATATTTGAATAATGTATAAATACACATGGCTCTGCATCACCATTAGAGTTTATATGGAAATAATTTCTTCCTCCAGCAATGCAACCACCTACATATTCTCCATCATTTTGGAAATCCATTGGGAATAGCATTAAATCACTATCATTACTTCTTAAACTTCTTATTTTTTCAATCATATATTTTCTTTGCTCTACCGTTGGCAAAAGTTCTGGAGCAGCATTATTTCCTACTGGCATATAATGGAAAAAGAAACTATACCTAACACCTTTATCTGCTAACATGTGTAAAAATTTATCATCAGTTACTGCTTCTACATTATCTCTTGTATAACAAATTGAACTTCCAAATAATATTCCATATTTATGTAATAAATCCATAGCTTTTAATACTTTTTGATAATGACCTTTTCCACGACGACCATCATTTGTATCTTCAGTACCCTCAATAGAAAGTTGGAAAGCTATATTTCCTAATTTAACAACTTCTTTACAAAAATCTTCTGTTATAAAAGTTGAGTTCGTATAAATTGAAAACTCTACATCATTATGTTTTTTAGCAAGTTTTAATATTTCATCTTTCTTTACTAAAGGTTCTCCACCAGTAAGCATATATAAATATACTCCTAATTCTTTTCCTTCAGTAATTATTTTATCCATATCTTCAAAACTCAAATTATATTTATGTCCATAAGTTCCTGCCCAGCAACCTTTGCAATGCATATTACATGCACTTGTAGGATCAAATAGTATTAACCATGGAATATTACAATTATATTTTTCCCGATTTTTTCTAATTTCATTTGTACCTCTAAATGCTGCTTCATAACCCAAATTTAGAATAGTCATTTTAGCAATATGAGGATTTGTTTCATCAAGAAGTTTATTTACAAATTTCATCCATCTACTATTTGGATCCTTTGCTATTTCTTTTAACCCTTTTATAACCTCATTTCCTTCAAATTTTTCTGCATATTCTAAGAGATTAGATATTTCCTTATCTCTATCCTGATTCATTTTTTTTAAAATTGAATCAACAAATTTTTCAACTACTTTTCTTTCAACTTTATGTGTCAAAGAATTACTTTTCGCCATAATTATCTCCTTCTTCATTAATCAAATCAATTTCAATTTTACTTAATTATTATTAATAAACTATTATTAAATTATTAAGAATTATTAAATTTCAAAATCATTGAAAAAAATTATAGTAGATTTACTATAATTTTGCCATTAAGTCAATTTTCATATTTATTTTTTATAAAATCAACTAAATCTTTTGCACTACTTGAAGATATATATTTTTTTTGATTTTCTATCATTTCATTATATATATCATCGTTGTTTAATAATTTGTTGACACAATCTATTATTTTTTCTTTTTTATTTGCGACAAAACTTAAATTATGCTCACTAAAGTATTTTGTGTTTCCTGTTTCTACACCAGGTATAGGGAAAACATGTATAATTCCTTTTCTAAAAGAAGCAATTTCAGTTGAAGATAAACCACCAGGTTTTGAAATGGCAATATCTGATGATTTTATTAAATCATTTACATTTTTAGAATATCCTATTACTATTAAATTTTTATAATTATATTTTTTTAATGTATCATACAATTTTTTGTTTCTCCCACAAACTACAACTATGCTTACATTCTCGATTTTTAAAAGATCATCTAATATTGTTTCAACATTACCAAATCCCATACTACCAAGCATTATTAGTATCATCTTTTTATTAATATTAAGTTTATTTTTTATATTTTTAGCATTAGTTATGTAGCGACTTGATATAGGAATACCAAATGGTAGTAATTTGTTTTTATCAATGCCTCTAGATACAAATCGTTCTTCTAAATCTTTTGGGATTACATAATAATCTGCGATTATCTCATTTGTAAAAGGATGATATTCATAGTCAGTATCAACAAATATAAAATTAATTTTATGTTTTTTATTTATTGCAGTTAATGCTTGAGCAGGAAATAAGTGAGGACATATTACCAAATCATATTTATTTTTTTTAATAAAATTATATAGTCTGTTTGAAAACATTTTATTCACTAGATATACAGGAGATATTATCTTTGTTTTATCATAAGCATTTCCTATCTGATAAATATATTTAAATATTCCTCCTTTTTTACCAATAGATTTTACATATATTCTGTTTGAAAAATCTTTCTTACTCAAATGCACTATCTCAAAGTAATCTTTAAAATCACATTCTATATTATTTGATTCTAGTTCTTCACAAATATATTTTCCACAAGAATTATGACCACCACCCGTATTGCAGGATAATACTAACACTTTCATTTTTACTTCCTCATTTCTTTTAAAGAACGATCTCTCAAATCACTTATTCTTTCTTCTTTTTTTAATTTCTTATTGGGATATATTGGTTTTAGAACTTCGCATATTATAGTTGGTTTTCTCTTATACCACTTATTTACATATTTAAATCTAATAGGTTGAATGGGAACATCAGCTTCTACAGCAATTTTAAATGCGCCATATTTAAAATCTCTAATTTTATCATAATATGGCCATAAAGAACCCTCTGGATACATTTGAACTATTTTGCCTTTTTTTAATACACTATTTAAATCACTATAAAATTTTTCCTTTTGATTATCTTTTTTTGGTATTGGAATTGCATAAAGCATTTTTATTATATGCCTTATAACGGGAATTTTAAAATTACTTGCTAATGTTGGATAATAAACTCTATGTGGATAATAGACAAGTCCTATAAAAGTACAATCCATTTGATGTATATGGTTTGATATACTTACAAATCCACCATTCTTTACAATATTCTTTTTATTAATAATTTTATATCCAAAAAACACTCTATCAAAAATAATTAATATTGGGGCAATAGCAAAGTATATTACATTAGAAAAGAAATTGAAAAATATGTTTTTTGATATATATTTATAATTATCGTTTATTTCAAATTTTAATGGTTCCCAGTTTTTTACTACTTCATCATCTATTTTAAATTATATTTATTTTATTAAAAATTATTAAGATTTTAATAAAAGTTAAAATATAGAATAATTAATATTAAAAAAGATAGAAATATTCTATTTGTTCGGAATATTCGATTATTATTTATTATCAGAAATTGTAACAATACAAGCATCTGCCATTGCTTGTTTTATTATATCTGTTCTCTCTCTTTTTATAACATTTTTAATATTTAATTGTAATGCCATTTTAATATATGCACTTTTCTTTGATAAATAATAACCATTTTTATATGTCATTAATCTATCCATTAATTCTTCATCAGTTTCAGGTGGATTATCAAACTCTAAAGATTTAATTATAAATTTTTCTACTTCATTTAATTTATCATATGATGCTTTTACTTTTTTTAAAAGAATCATACACATTTCTATAGATCTATCATAGTTTTTTCTATCTAATGTGATTAAACTAGTATTAGTTTTAGAAAAATACGTATAATTAGTAGCAAAATCATAGGTCATTGTATAATCTTTAACATTTTCATCAATAAAGATTTTAAACTCCAAGTCTTCAGTTATTTCATATTTCAATGCCTCTTGATACATCGCATGAACTAACATATTTGTAGATAATATATCTACTATTTCAGCAAAATCATTTTTTAGTTCAATATAATCATATTGTTCAATTATTTTGTTAGATAAT
>CACYWH010000038.1:11892-14037 GCA_902778125.1 uncultured Erysipelotrichaceae bacterium
TAGTATTAAAGTGTTTAAATACTACCGACACCTCTAAATAATTCATTATAAAGATTTATTAATTTCGATTGTTTTTTCATAGCTGTACCTCCATTTCTATAGAATACCTCTTTCATTGGTTATATATATTATCACTTTTTAAAAATTTGTCAATTCCTTATTTAGGGAATTGTTACTTAAATACTTAAATGCAACTTTTTTAATATTAAAATATATTAATTGCATTTAATCTTTAAATAATATTTAATAATATGTTGTCAATTGTTTTCTTATGAATGAAGGATGTGTTAAAAAATGAAAAAAGAAAGATTAACAATTGAAGATAGATTATTAATTGAAGAACTTTTAAAACTTGACTATAAATTAAAAGACATTGCCAATGTCATTGATGTTCATTCTTCTACAATATCAAGAGAAATCAAAAATAGACGTATATCTGATCAAAGAAGTGAAATTTGTGAAAAAACTAATAGATATCCATTTATTTGTTATAAATGTCCTAAGAAAGTACATTGTAACAAAAATAGATATTATTATAATTACAAAGTCGCTCAGAAAGATTATGATAACAAGTTAAAGTATTCTAGAATTGGAATAGATATGTCTATAGACGAAGTTGAATATTGGAATGATTATTTTAAAGACAAAATAAAAGATAAAAATCAACCAATTCTTCATATTTTTAAAAACATTGAAAATGAATTTCCAAAATCTATACAATCTTTTTATAAGTATGTACATAAGGGATATTTTCCTAGTATAAATGACGAAATGCTTGCAAGATCATTTAGCTATAAACCTAGAAACAAAACTGAAAAGATTAAAACAATAACTAAGGATAATATTATTAAAAAAGGACGCAGAATGAGTGATTATGAAGAATATATAAAAAACAATCCGAATTGTAATATTGTAGAAATGGATACAGTAATCGGTCAATTTGAAGATAAAAAGTGTTTAATGACTTTATATTTTAGAAAATCAAAACTAATGCTTGTATTTTTAATAAAAAAATATAAACCATCTGAAGTTAGTAAAGTTTTCAAAAATATAAAGAAAAACATAGGCAATGAACTATATAAAACAATGTTTGAAGTTATTTTAACTGATAATGGCTGGGAGTTTTCTAAACCTGAAGATATAGAGTTTGATTCTGAAACTGGTGAGAAATTAATTGGTCTATTTTATACAGAACCTTACTCTTCGTGGCAAAAAGGTGGTATAGAAAGAAATCATGAATTTATTAGATATATTATTCCAAAAGGAAATGTTCAACGTAAAAGTTTAGATTATCAAACTCCATATCAGAATTTCCTGAAAGAATATGGAGAAGATATTTCTAATAAACTTCATCTTCAGTATATACCAAAAGATGAAATCAATTTAAGTTATAAACTATTAAATAAATAGTTTAAAGAAAAAGGAAAACAATTGACATAATAATTATTTATACGTTGCATTAAATTTTTGAAAAAATATTCAAAAATCTTTTTCGCATGCAATAAATTCCTTTTTCAACAGATATTTTATCAAAAAATATGAAAAAAACAAGAGTTTTTGTTGCATTATCTCTTGTAATTTCAATGATTTTATAAAAATTGCATTTTAATATTTAACTAACTAAAAAGTTACAAATGTAACTATATATTTTCATCAACCCTTAGCTATCACAAAACATTATAACACCACTATGAAGAAATTTCCATTTAGAATAAAACAATTTTATCAACATATATTTCATTTATGAAATGCATTTTACTAAATTTTATAAATTATCTCTATCCCAAATTTCTATGGATTTAGTTTTAGCATAGTCCTTAATTTCATCATAAACTTTAGTATTAGTAATAATTATACCCGCACTAACACTTTCTGCATCCATATCATCAAAAGTTTCATCAATTTCATTTTTACCAACAGGAACATTTAAAAAAGTTTGAATAGTATAAGTAATATCATCTTTTTGGGCAAGTATATCATTATCATTTAACTTTGTATCATCTGATAATCTCACATCATCGATAGTAACAGATTTATATCCTCTGTCTATTAGCAAAACTTGAACATAATTTCTAAATTCCCTTTCGTCCATATAATTATCAACTATAGATAAATCTTTCATATAAAAACCTCCACACACTATTA
>CACYWH010000039.1 GCA_902778125.1 uncultured Erysipelotrichaceae bacterium
GCCCCAAATAATATAACAGGAAGACTATTAACATATGAAGAAGCAAATAGTTTATCAAGTACTATAAAAGGTAATTGGTCTTATTGGCTTGGCTCTGCTTACAGTCCGGACTACGTTAGGTGCGTGAGTGGTGGCAGTCTGCGCAACCGCTTCTACTTCTGGAATGACTATAACCTCGGCGTTCGCCCGGTTATAGTTGTCAGTACATCTGAATTCTAATCATGCGAAGCATGATTCAGGGAGCGAGATTCCGGAGGAATCCGGTCCCAACCATCTACTTTTAACAAATTTTCTTAAGAAAAATTTGTAAAAGTAGATAAAAATGCTTGTCCGAAATAGCAAGTAAGCGATTTTGGTATTATTTATATATATGTGGAATACTTTAAAGTATTCTTTTTTATATTTTATTTACAACTTATTAACATTATATTTTTAGTATGAAATTGATACTATTTTTAATTGATGATAAAATAAATTGTGTATAAAGTAGGTGATTATATGGATACAGATAAGGAAAGAATTAGAAAAAATTTATTTAATACTAGTATGTGTTGTACTGGACTTGATTTTAAGCATCCTGCTTGGTCTGTAGAAAATTATTCTAAGAATCCATATGAGGTTAATAAGTATAGTTTTAATAATGGTGTATTTGCATTTGTTGATGAATATGGTGATACGTATATAACGCCTTATTCTATAGGTATCGAAAGCACATTAAAATATTTAGGATTTACTGAGGGTTCTGTTAATGCACCTATGTCTAATGGTGAAGAAATTGTTAATAATGATAGTTTTGCTAGAAGGTGGAATAGTTTAAAAGAAATAGCACAAAGGGAAGGCAGATATGATCCTAATGAATATAGGCAAAAATTAATTGATACTGATATTAAATCTATATCAAGTGAAAAAGGAATTAAGCCACTATCTGAAAATATATATGATTTTGTAATTGATGCTGATTCTTTATCTATGTCAGTAGAAGGTAGTGATGAAGTTAAAAAACTTCCTGAAAGTTTTTTAAAGTATGATGAAATATTAAGAACTACAAATACTGGTACTTATAATGTTGTAAATGGTGTAGTATCTTTTATAAATGAAAGTGGTAAAAGTTTTTTTGCTCCATTAACACCATATATTGAAAAGCAATTAAAAGATGCTGGATATACTATTGATGATAAATTGGATGTTCCAATGGCTAATGGAGAAAAAATTGTTAATGATAATGTTATATCTAGGAAATTTGATAGATTAAAAGAAATAAGTAAAAGATATTTTGAAAATAAAAAATATGAGAGAATGTATATTCTATCAACTGGAGAATACAATGAATTAGAAAATGGTTATAGGAGTTTAACTGCACAATCAGAAAATGACAAATGGTCAATAAAAAGTGCACAGAGTTTCCTAGATAAAAATTTAAGGGAATTTAGGGAGTTAGAAAAAATATATAATGAGTTAGTAAGCGGAGTTGAATCTAAAAAAATAGTAAGTGCTTCTAGTTTGAAAAGTATAATTGATAAACATGGAACTTTTGTAGATGGTAAGTTTGAACTATATCCTTCTAAAGAAGAAAACATTGAATATGAGAGATTTGAGGAACCTAAAAAAGAAGAAAAGGCTGAGAAGATTGCAACTAATGATGATGAAAGAAGAGCTCAAATAATACAATCAAAATTATCTGAAATTGCTAAACGTCATCATATTGAATCATTAGATAGTGATACGTATGATTGGTTAATAGATACAGATGGATTGGAAACTAATCGTGGTGAAAAGGTTCAAGGTCAATTGCAGTTTGATGTTCATACTATGACATCAAATATTGGTACATATACTACAAATCATGGTACTGTTGTTGTAGTGGATACAGATGGTAAAACATATTGTGGTCCATATAATAATTATTTAATTACTAAATTAAAATCTAAAAACTTTAGGGATAGTGGACGTTTATTTGTACCATTTTCAAATGGAGAATCAATAGTTAATAACCCTGAACAAGAAGAAAAGATGGACAAATTGAGAGAAATAAGTTCACGTGTTAGAAATCTTGAAGTGTATGCAAGTAATGTATGTAAGGATAGATTAGAATGCGAATATGTTGGAATAAGTGAAACTTATACTGAATTAAAAGAGAAGTGTGATAAAGAGGCAGCTAAACATAAATTTGCTAGTCAAAAAATGAAATCGTTATATAAAAAGGGACATTTAGTTCAATCAGAATCTAGAAATTATTATTATATGATTGAAAGATTAGCTGAAAAGGTATTAAAATCTCCAGTGGTTACATCTAATAAGGTTATGAATTCTATGAATAATCATGATTTAAAAACTGAAGAAGAGTTAGCATTAGATAGTGAGGATATGTCATTATAAATAAAAAAGCATCAATTTTAATGCTTTTAATCTTTTTTGAAATTACTTAATATTTTAGCAGTGATAAATATAATACTATCACTGTTTTTAATTGCATATTTTTTCCCAATTGCTTTTCCACCTACAGTTAGAGATGAAATTACTGAACTTATTAGTAGTGTTGTAATCACTACTGAAATATTTAAACTATTAGATATATTTATGGATAACATAGCAGAAATAGATCCACTTACTATTCCACAAATATCACCGATAACATCATTACAAATACTAGAAACTCTATTTGCATTTTTAATTAGATAAACTCCTTCTTTAGAACCTTTAATTTTTTTTGCGCTTTTAGCATGAAATGTTGCTTCATTACCAGTTAGTACTGCTGTACCAATAATATCAAAAATAATTCCTATTAATATAAAAACAATACAAATAATAGTTAATAATATTGAATTATTATATTTAGATATTAAAGCATTTGATGCACTACTAAAAATTAAGGCTATAAAAAAAGTTATCAAAAATGCTTTAAGAATCCAATTATCTTTTTTCATTTTTAATAAACTCCCTTATATTAGAAAATAGCATGGAATACTATAAATTAATTTTACGGCTTTGGTCGAGTTGAATTTCTCTAACATCTACCTTTGGTTACCCGAGGGCGATTTCTCTTTGAAGATGTTAATCAGAAGTTACCTTTCATGATCACTCGATCACCACTTAGTCCGCACTTCAATCTTTATAATATAGACACACTAGAGGTTTTCCCAAACAAACATATGACACTTTTATTCGCTTTTGCAATTTATTTTTCAGTTTTATCATCCCAATAAATCACTCACGACATGCGCTTTATCTAATCCGAACTGATTAAAGGATTCGGATATATGCCGTTATATCTTTTCCTTAAATCTAAAATTATATATCTGCCCCAATCTGGGCGAAAGAAGCAAAACATATAAAGTATCCATTGCACAATTGATGGATTTTTAGCCCCATCTTCTAGTGGTATGTTTGACTAGCATAATGCTCCATACGTGTATAATTATAGCATATTTACATAAATTTGTCAAAATGCTAGTAAAATTATATTAAATGTATTGACTTTTTAGAACAAATATTTCTTTTTGTTTTTATGATCTCTTATTAATGCAATAATAGTTGATATGAATTCTGCTATATTACCTATAACACAGATATATGCTTTAAATTTAAAATTATAAAAAACCCAAATAATAGCGCAAAGGCCAAATGTTGTTTTGTATATTTTGGGATCTTTGAATGAAGCAGATACTGTATAAGCAATAGCAATTGCGACTGGTATAATTGATATAAAACCATCATATGTTGTTAAACCTATAATAATAGTGACTACTATTATAAAAGCTGTTAATAGAGTTGGTGCTGCTGTTTTAGTTTCATTATATTTATGAAAAAGTAAGTTTCTTACTATAGCAACTGTATCCATGTATGCTGCAGAGTATGCACCTAAAATAATATATTGTATTGAATATAAAAGATGAGATAATGATGCCATAGCCATCATATGTTGTTTCTTTTTAAATTGAACAGATGATGTTATTGCAATTATTGCTAAAATACTAATTATTTGTGCTACTAATATATTCATATTTACTCCTATTATAAATTATAATATTTTATTTCAAAAAAGGGAATAATGTTTAAAAATGTTTACTGTTATGATATAATCTAAATTATTAAAGGAGATGGAATTATGAGCTTTATTAAAAGGACAGAAGAATATGTTACAAATGTAATAAGAGAATGTGGTTTTGAAATTGATAATGTTACTTTGGAGCCATCTTCTAGACGCGACTTGGGTGAATTTCAAATTAATGTATGTATGATGCTTGCTAAAAAATATGGTAAAAATCCTCGTGAACTTGCTGATATGATAGTTTCCAAATTGGACGATAGGTTTTATAATGTGAATATTGCTGGACCTGGATTTATTAATGTTAGTATTAGTGAAAAGTATTTAACAGAATATTTAAATGATTCTATTGATAATTTTGATAATTTAATAGATAAACAGGAAGAGAAGACAATAATAGTTGATTATGGTGGCGCTAATGCTGCTAAAGCATTACATGTTGGTCATATGAGAACTGCAAATATTGGTGAATCTTTGAAAAGACTTGCTAGTACTCTTGGAAATAAAACTATAGGGGATGTTCATTTAGGTGATTTGGGTAGACAATCTGGAATGGTAATTTCTGAAATAAAGAAAAGAAAACCTGATTTATGTTATTTTGATCCTAATTATAAGGGAGAATATCCTAAATTAGAAATTACTCCGGAGGAACTTGCTATATATTATCCAACTGCTTCAGCTGATGCAAAAGAAAATCCTGAAAGAATGGAAGAGGTAAGAAAAATAACTGCATTAGTTGACAATGGTGTTGAGCCTTATATAAGTATGTGGAAAGATATAGTTGAAGTATCTTGTAAAACAATTAAAGAAACATATGATTATTTAAATTGTAACTTTGAATTATGGGAAGGTGAATTAAGTTCTTTAAAGTATGTAGAACCAACATTAAAAATATTAGAACCATATATGTATGAATCTGATGGTGCTAAAGTAATTGATGTTAAAAAAGATGATGATAAAGTAGATATTCCACCATTAATTGTTATTAAAAACGATGGAGCAACTATATATGCTACTCGTGATTTAGCAACAATTTATAATAGAGTTAAAACATATAATCCTGATGAGATTTGGTATGTTGTTGATGTTAGACAGGGATTATATTTTGAACAGGTATTTAGGGCTTCTTATAAATCTGGATTAGTAAGAAATGATGTAAAACTTGCACATTATTGGAATGGAACAATGAATGGAAAGGATGGGAAACCATTTAAAACCCGTGATGGCGGGGTTCTAGAATTAAATACTTTGTTAAATCAAGTTAGAGAAGAACTATCTAAAAAAATGGATAAGTTTGATGATGAAAATGATAAGAATAATATTTTAGATATATTAACAGTTGCTACTGTTAAATATGCAGATTTATTACCGTATAGAACGACTGATTATATATTTGATATAGAAAAATTCTGTTCATTTGAAGGTAAAACTGGACCATATGTTTTATATACAATGGTAAGAATTAATTCAATATTAGAAAAATCAAATATAAGCAATTATTGTATCAACAATATATATAGTGATACTCAAAGAAATATATATATTAAATTATTAGAAATATCAAGAATGCTTGAAAAATCTTATAGTGAAAAGACATTAAGCTATATATGTGAGTATTTATTTGAATTATGTAGTTTATTTAATAAATTTTATGGTGAAACTAATATTTTAAATGAAACTGATGAAAATAAGAAATTAAATTATATTTCAATGTTAAAACTAGTTTATAATACATGTAAAAAATTACTTGATATATTAGCAATTAGAGTACCAAATAAAATGTAATTATTAAAAGGATATTTAATTATATCCTCAGAGTGTTGACAAAGTTCAATACTCTTTTCTTTTATAAAAAAATGTTATATAATTAATTTGCGAGATAAAAAAACCTTAATTAACCAATAAAGT
>CACYWH010000040.1 GCA_902778125.1 uncultured Erysipelotrichaceae bacterium
ATCAATATAGTAAAAGTGGAATAATAGAAGAAGTAATAAAAAATGATATAAAAGTAGTAAGTGAATTATCAGAAGAAGATAAACTTGTAATAGATGGAAGTGGAAGTGGTTCCTCAACACCATACGTATATTATTCTGGTGATACTGGAGTATTAGTTGGGGCTTCAATAAATGGACTTAGTGGTGTATATGATAATTATCAAGATGCAATTAATGCATTTGGACATAATAGTTTCATACGATTTACTGTTGAAAATGATATTATAACTGAAACATATAATGGATTTATAAAAAATGGTAACGTTTATTATTTAAAAGGTTATGATACATCAGAAAGACAAAATAATATTTCTATTGTAAAAGACGCTTTTGGAAGTTCTAATTGTACAGAGAATTCTTCTTACACCAATTGTACTTCTAGTGAAATAAGCACATATGTATTGTCTTCTGGAGCTGTAACTATTTATGGTGATGGTTGGCAGTGCGGAATAGGTGATAATAGCAATTCACGTTGTTGGTAAAGTAAAAAAACATTTTTTAATTAAAAATGCTTTTTTTATGAACAATAATTAAAATATCATATCTTTTTTAATAAAATAATGATATAATTTTAATAGATTTTTGGAGGAATTTATGAAACTAACTAGAACTGAAGCAAGAGAAAAAATAATGATTATTTTATATCAAATTGATTTATATAAAAAGGAACATATGGAATATAATGTTGAAGATGTTATTAAAGAAAATTTAGAAATTGATAATAAATATGTTCATGATATAGTATATGGTGTTTTAGATAATCAAGAAAAGATAGATTCTATTATAAATAAATATATGGAAAAATGGACTTTAGATAGACTAGGAAAAACTGATGCTTCTATTTTGAGACTAGCAACATATGAAATGTTATATTATGATACTCCACAATTAGTAGTTTTAAATGAAGCAATTGAACTTGCTAAAAAGTATTCTGATGATAAAGTTGTTGCTTTAATAAATGCTGTTCTTGATAAAATTAGAGATAACGAGGAAATAAATGGAGAATAAAGAGTATATTTCAATTAGTGAAATAAATAGGATAATTAAATGGACTATTGATTCTAATGAGGTATTAAGAGATGTATATATTAAAGGTGAAATAAGTAATCTTAAGTTTCATGGTAGAGGTCATTTATATTTTTCTCTTAAAGATGAAAGTAGTAAGATAAATGCAGTAATGTTTAATTATCAAACTAGTAATCTTTCTTTTGAACCTAAAGATGGAGATTCTGTTTTGGTTCATGGGAAAATAAGTGTTTATGAGGCAAGTGGTTCTTATCAAATATATGTTGATAGGATGGACATTGATGGTATTGGAAATCTTTACCAATTATTTGAAGAACTTAAAAAGAAACTTAGTGCTGAAGGATTATTTGATGAAAAATATAAGAAAAGAATAAATAGATTACCAGAAAAAATAGGTGTAATAACTGCATCTACTGGAGCAGCTGTTAGAGACGTTATTTCAACGATAAATAAAAGATATCCTATAGTTGAGATATTTGTATTCCCAACACTTGTTCAAGGTGATGGAGCAGCTAAAAACATTGTTAAAATGATTGAACTTGCTAATACATTCCCACTTGATACTATTATATTAGGACGTGGTGGTGGATCTATAGAAGATTTATGGGCATTTAATGAAGAAATAGTTGCTAGAGCTATATTTAATAGTAAAATACCTATAATAAGTGGTGTAGGTCATGAAATTGACTTTACAATTAGTGATTTTGTTTCTGATTTAAGAGCACCAACTCCAACTGGAGCAGCAATAGCCGCAACTCGCGATAAAGAAGAGATACTTAATTATCTAAATACATGTAAGAATAGAATTTCTATAGCGCTTTCTAATAAACTTGATTCATGTAAAGAATTATTAATTAAATATAAGTCTAATTATATTTTAAATAATCCTACAAGATTATATGATATTCAAGAACAAAAATTAGATATCTTATACGATAAATTAAATAATGCAATAAGAAGTAAAATGGATAATTTAACTAATTTAATAAATACATTTAATATTAAATTAAATTTATTAAATCCTGTAAATATATTAGATAAAGGATATTCTATAGTATATAAAGATAATAAAATAGTTAAAGATATTAAATCAATAAAAGAAAACGATAATATTGATATTATGGTAAAAAATGGAAAAATAAATGCTAGTGTTAAAGGAGTAATGGAAAAATGAAAGAAAAGACATTTGAAAATAGTATTTTAGAACTTGAAAAAATTATTAGTGATTTAGAAAGTGGTTCACTTGATTTAGATAAATCTATATCAAAATATACTGAAGCAATGAAATTAATAGAATTCTGTGAAAATAAATTAAAGAAAGCAGAAGAAACAGTTAATAAGTTAGTTAATGCTGATGGTATTTTAGAAGATTTTAATAAGGAAGAAGAATAATTCTTCTTTTTTATTGGTAATTTTTTCAAGGGTATTATTGGAAATATAAATATGATAATATTGTTTAAAATAATATTGAGGTGAAATGCACGTGAAAAAGTTACTTTCAACATTCTTGATTGTATTAATATTTCCTTTAGAAATATTTGCATATTCAAAATATATTATTCCGGGTGGAGAGAGTATAGGAATAAAAATAAATACTGATGGGCTAGTTGTCGTTGGTTTTTATAAAGTTGATAATGAATATATAGCTAAAAGAAGTATTAAAATCGGTGACATTATTACTAAAGTTAATAATAAAGAAATTAATAATCTAAATGAACTTTCAAGTGAAATAGATGAAAGCATATTAAATAATAAAGAGATAGGCATTGAACTTATTAGGAATAATAAGATAATTAATACTAAACTATATTTAAAAGAGGAAAATGGTATATATAAAACAGGTTTATATGTAAAAGATGCTGTTATAGGACTTGGTACCCTTAGTTATATAGATCCAGAAACTTATATTTATGGTTCATTAGGGCATGAAATAACTATGGGTGAAAATAAAAATATGGTAGAGATTAAAAATGGTTTATTATTAGAAAGTAGAATTAAAAATATTGATAAAAGTAGAAATGGATATGTTGGTAGTAAAAATGCATCAATATCCTATAGTAGAATTCTTGGAAATGTACTAAAAAACACTAATAAGGGTATTTATGGTAAATGGAATAGTGAATTACCAGATAAAGAATTATTGGAAGTATCAGAATTTTCAGATATTAAATTAGGAGATGCATATATATTAACTGTTACAAATAATAATAAAATAGAAAAATATAAAATTAAAATACTGGATAAGTATAATTCTAAAAAAGATACTCAGAAGTCTTTCAGTTTTGAGATAACTGATGAGAAATTATTATCTAAAACTGGTGGTATTGTACAAGGAATGAGTGGTTCTCCAATAATTCAAGATAATAAAATAATTGGATGTGTTACTAATGTATTAGTAGATAATGTTAAACTTGGTTATGGTATAAGTATTATTACAATGCTTGAGGAGGGGGAAAAATAATTGAAAAGAATTAATATATTTGCTATACTTTATATATAGTAGCGGAGGTATATTAATGAGTGACCTAGATAATAAATTGGTTGTAAAGGCTGAAGACGGGCGTGATGTAGTTATTAAAGTACTTGATATTATTGATTCAGAAGAATTTAATAAGACATTTATGATTTATAATGTTGAAAATGATAATACTAATATTTTTGCATCAATATTGAATGAAGGTGATAGTACATTTTCATTAGATACGATTGAAAGCCAAGCCGAAATAGACTATATCAATACTGAAATAGATAGGGTTGCAAATGAAAATGCTGTAGGTGAAACAGTATGACATTAAATGAAGCAATTAAGCAAAATAAGTTACCAAGATTATCTGAGGATTATTATAAAAGTATTTTAGATTCTTTAAGTATTAAAATAAATGATTTCGACAAAGATGAATTGACTGAAGAAAATTTAATGAGACTTGTAAGTGATTTTAGAATACATGCTGCTTTGACAAGAAGAAATTTTTCAGAAGAAAATTCAAAATTTACTAAGAATTATGAACAGGTGCTTGAAGAAATCGATGCACTATCTAAAGACTTAGATGATTCTGCTTTAAGGGAAGCAAAAGAATTTGCTGATAAATTAAAGTCAGAAATGGATAATAGAAAAACATCATATGAGAATGATAAAAAAGATTTTTCTATAGCAAGAGAAAATCTTGGAATTAATGATATAGAATTGAGTGATTTTGATAGGGATAAATTAGAAACTCAAAATAATAAGATGATTAAAAATACTAAAAAGTTGAATGAAGAATATCAAAAGTTAGAATCACTTCAAAATAAAGAATTTCATACTGCATATAAACAAGCCCAAAACCAAAGAAGAATTGATAAAGTTATAAAAAGAATAGAAAAGTTACAAACAAAACAAGGAATTCTTCAAAGTAAACAACAAAGAATTATAAATAAAGCAACTGATAAATATGTAAATATAAAAGAAAAAGAGTTCAGAAAATATAGAGAACAAATGGATAGAATGAATACATATTTAGAAGAGAAAAACACTACTAAAAAAGCAATTGAGGATTATCAGAAGGATTTAGCATTAACTAATCAAGAGTTAAATGAAGCAAGTTTATCTGATAAAAAGATATCTGCATTTGAGAAGTTTAAATTACGCCATGAGAAAAATGTTTTAGAACGTAGTATATCAAAATTAGAAAAACAAGATAAAAAAATAGAAAGTACATTTAAAAGATATCAGAATCGTGAAGCTTTAATGAATGCTTTAAAGAATGGAACTATTATTTCCGAAATTGGAAAACAGTACCATAGAAATCCTCATTTAGCACATGGAATGTAATAAAAAACACATCATATGATGTGTCAGACTGTAGACAAACCCCAGTTTTTAAAAACTGAGGTTTTTGTTTGGAATAATTTTTGAAGAAAAAACAATATTTTTATAAAAATATCAGTAAAGTT
>CACYWH010000041.1 GCA_902778125.1 uncultured Erysipelotrichaceae bacterium
CCAAGTTATGCATTAAATTATAAAACCCCAATTGAGTATAGGACTCAACTAGGGTTTAAATAAATGTTTTTTACTGTCTACTTTTTGTTGACAACTTCATATAAATGCTTTCAATCTTTCTATTTCATCTTCTTGAAATGTTAAAAAATCATTAGCAAGTTTTAAAACTTTTCTATCAGCTATCTTTTTATAACTGCTTACTTTTGCTCCAATAACAGTTACACCCATAGTTATACCTTCTATTAACATCTGAGCAAGTGCAGCATCGCTATTATCCATCATGGTTTCCTTCATTATTCCAATGTTACTACCCATTTTAGCCATAAACGATGAATTTTTAGGAGTTACATTATTTTTAATTAAAAGTTTCTCAGCAGCTTTTAAATATTTTTCATATTCCTTTATTTCTTTTTCCAAAACAAATTTAATTTTATTTTCTTTGCTTTTAATTTTATTAATTAATGTTGTAATAGTATAACTACCCATTTCAGCTGTTTCATAAATATGTGTTAATAATTCTAAATTCTCATCCATTTTATCTCACCTGATTATATTATTAACGCATATTTATAAATTATACACTTCTACTGTTTAAACTTTCTTCTAAATTATCTAAAATGACCGGACTTTTACATGACCAACCATTATCTAACATATTTTTTAATTTTTTTGCATCAACTGGTATAAACCCACTATTCCCATCATACACATACCATAGATTATTATCTCCATATACTTGAAAGCAACCAGTCATTTTATTTTCTTCACCATGAACATACATAAAATTATATTTATGGTGATCTATATTAAAATCGTTAAGTAACTTTTCAACAAAAAGTCTTCCTTCATTATATCCACTAAAGTTTGGAATAAGTTTTTCTATTCTACTTACCTTATATTGGAGTTCTTCATCATATGACATACTACTATAATCAATAGCATTAATAACACTCTTTAAATCTCTT
Source organism: uncultured Erysipelotrichaceae bacterium (assembly GCA_902778125.1). Classification (GTDB taxonomy): domain Bacteria; phylum Bacillota_I; class Bacilli_A; order RF39; family UBA660; genus CAG-1000. The sequence continues at coordinate 966 of CACYWH010000041.1, forward strand.
ATTTTTTTATCCATATATTCATTATTTTTTAATAAACTAGTTTCTTCGTCAATAGCCATTAATTTTGAATCAGAAATTATATCTTCATCATTAATAGATAATTTTCCAAAATGTTGTGTTAAACATCCACTTTGAATTAAATATAAATCTAGTGTTAAATCTAATACATACTTTTCGCCAGTATTAAGTTCAACTAAATTTCCAGTATGTTCTATCTCATAATTGATTCTACTATTATTTGGTATAACTATTGTTTTTGAACTAATACCACATTTAGAATAAACCTCATTAATAATTTTGCTTATTTGAGCGCATGTTTGATAATTAGAAATATATTCATCATTTATTGAGACATCATGTTTACCAAAATTTATATCAGATGCAACCCGATAATCATAACTGAAAATATTACCAAGTTTTATATATATCCATCTTACTTTTTCTATCGCAGATAACTCATCTGGAATACTATTTATAATTAAATTTATTTCAGAAGCTACATTATGTCCTTTTTTACCATCTAATATTTCCATATAATCACCATGATTATTATATCATATTATCTTTAATAATTTGTTATTTTATGCTAAACTATTAATTATGAAAAAGGGTTTAATATTATTATTATTTATTTGTATTTTTTTATTTGGATGTAGTAAAAAAGAAAAAGTCGTGCCTGCAGTACACATAGAAATCGAAAGCAATAAAATTTTTGAATATGCTGAAGAGGTTTATGTGAATGATTTGTTCGATGATGATTCTCTTCAAATAACATCCAAAAATGATTTGTTAGATACATATACACTTGGTGAACATACAATTAAAATTGAATTTATTAAAGAAGAAACACGAGCATATGATGATATTACATACTATGTTGTTGATACTACAGAACCATTAGTTTTAATAAACTCAAGTTATACATATAACAAGGGAGCAAAAGATAATTTAGTTGAAAGAATATTTTGTGCTGATAATTATGATAAAAGACCAAACTGCTATATAGAAGGTGATTATGATTTTAACAAAATCGGAACATATGATTTAAAACATATTGCGATTGATAGTTCAAATAATAAGGTTGAAAATAATTTTAAATTAAAAATTGTAAAGCCAACATCTTCAAGTAGTTCATCATCTTCAAAACCCAAATATAAAATTGAAGATTTAATAAAAGAACATAAGAATGAAAATACTATGATTGGCATTGATGTATCTGCTTGGCAAGATGAAGTTAATTATAAAAAAGTAAAAGATGCTGGTGTTGAATTCGTAATGATTAGAATTGGATATGGACATACCAGTAAAAACGAAATCGTCATAGATAAAAGATTTAAAGAAAATATTAAAAATGCAAAAGATGCTGGGCTTTTAGTAGGATTATATTTTTATAGTTATGCTAATACAATTGATAAAGTTAAAGAGCAAACTAAATGGATTAATGAAACCTTAAATGGTGAAAAACTAGATTTACCTATTGCATTTGATTGGGAAGATTGGTCTGATTTTAATAGCTATAATATGAGCCTAACAGATATTAATTTAATAGCTAAAACATTTATAACTGAATTAGAAAAATATGGATATGAAGGAATGCTTTATAGTAGTAAATATTATTTAGAAAAAGTATGGGGTATTAATAAATATTATACATGGCTTGCACATTATATAGATAAAACAAACTATACAGGTAAATATGCTATATGGCAACTATCCAGTCGTGGAAAAGTAGATGGAATAAATGGAGATGTTGACTTAGACATTTTGTATAAAGAAAATACACTTAATGATTAAGTGTATTTTTAATTATCCTTATCAACTGTATCCATAATATATGGAGCAATTTGAACTTTACGAGATAATACATTCTTAAGTTCAAATCCTTCGTATATATTTTCAACATCAAAACTATTTTTAATAATTCTTTCAGAATTTCTATTATATAAGCAATGTGAGATATGATTGAATATATCAGTTACAAATAGCGTTAATACTTTATAATTACTTTTTTCCGCTACATAATCCAGATAATCTACCATCTCATTTATATTAATTAAATCATAATCTGATGTTAATACTTGACCAATACCGATCATATCATTATCCACTTTATATGATTTAAAATCTTTATAAAGTATTTCTTCATTGGTAAGTCCTTTAATACTCATTCCTTGCTTTAATAATTGTATTCCATACTTTTTATAATCAATCTCAGCAACTTCTGATAGACTTGCAAGTGCTTCCCTATCCATTTCAGTAGTTGTAGGCGACGTTAATAATAAAGTATCAGATATTATAGCACTAGCCATTATTCCAGCAATAGAAGATGGAATAGCTATGTTATTTTCTTTATACATATTATATATTATCGTATTTACGCTGCCCACACCAGCATTTCTAAAATTAATAGGTCTTTTAGTAACAATGTCACCAATGTTATGGTGATCAATTACTTCTAGTATATCTGCTTCATCCAGTCCATCAACACTTTGAGAGTAGTTATTATGATCTACTAATATTACTTTCTTCTTATCAACATTATTACAATCAGTTAAAGTAAGAACTCCTGTACAATTACCCTTACTATTTAATATTGGATAATTAGTATGTTTTAATTTTTTACTTTGTTCCATAAAATCTGACAAATAGTCAATTTCATTAAATGTAGCAATTTCTTCTTCTCTCATAATATTCTTAATATAATTAGAATAAGACATTAATTTTCCAACTTCATAAGAAGAATAAGGTGTACTAATTATATTTACATTATTAGCTTGCGCTTTTATTAATAAATCATTTGATAAAGTCATATTAGAAACTAATATTATTAATTTAACTTTACTATCAATCGCATATTCTATTATTCCACTTCTATCTCCAACTATTAAGATATATGTATCGTCTAAAGCAACATCATGCAAAAAGGTCTCTTTAGCATATGTTGCTGCTAAAATATTACCTGAAATTTCCTTATCAAATTTTAATATTTTAGTTCCATCTAATATTTTTAATATATTTCCATATGAAGTGTTTAATTTGTTATAGTTCCCATTCAATAATTCTCTTGCTATTTCTTTTAAAGATACATAACCATAATATTTATTTTTATTTTCAACAACAGGTACACCTGTTAAAGAGTATTTATTCATGTAATCAAATGCATCTTTAATAGAAACATTTTTATCTATATAACAATTCTTATGATAACTTATATCCTTAATTTGTAATTTTACATCATTTAAATGAGAAGGTTCTTTTATATTAAATTGCTTTAATGCAAATCTAGTTTCAGCATTTAAGTTTCCTAGTGTCATAGGCACGCAATTAAAGCCCAATTTATTCTTTAAATATGAAAGTGATATCGCGGCACATATTGAGTCTGTATCTGGATTTTTATGTCCAAAAACATAAATAAGTTTTTTATTCACATTTATCACCTTCTATTCTCTAAATAATAATATCATTTTTTATAAAAAAAATAAAGAATAATCAAAAAGAATGATTATAAGTTGAACTAGTCAATAAAAAGTAGACAGTTAAATAGATTTATTTAAACCCTAGTTGAGTTCTATACTCAATTGGGGTTTTATAATGTAATGCATAACTCG
>CACYWH010000042.1 GCA_902778125.1 uncultured Erysipelotrichaceae bacterium
TTTAAATGGTGCTATTAAGTCTGGTCATTTACCTGGACAAGTAGCTTTAGGATTTAAAAAAGATGGAAACAGAAAAACAATAATAGATCCAGCTACTGCCCCTATTGTTAAAAGAGTCTTTGATTTATATTTACAAGGTAAAACATTCTTACAAATATCAAATATATTTAATGATGAAAAAGTATTAAATAAAAATTGGAAAGATACTCATATTGAAAGAATAATAAATAATCGTTTATACATGGGAGATTATGAAATGTATAAAAGATTAAAAGAATGGAAAAATGTTGAACCAGTTATTTATATGAATGTTGTTGATCCAATTGTACCAAGATATATTTGGGAAGAATGCCAAGCACAAAAGATTATTAATCAAAGAACTTATACTAGAGATAGAGTTTATACTTTCTTTCAAAAACTTAAATGAGGCGGAAAGAAAAGAAAATATATTTATTATAATTGTGAGGATTGTCACGAAAATATTAGAGAGTCTTATGTTGAAGAAGAATTTGAAAAAATTGTTGGTCAATTATTAAGATTTGATAATGAATATAATGAGTTATTCTTACCACTCTTTGCTGATAAAGAAAAGTCAGTTGATAAATCTGATATAGAACGAGAAATTATCAATCTAACAAAACAAAAAGAAAGAATAAAAAAAGCATATATGTCTGAAGTTGTGGAACTTGATGACTTTAAAGAAGATTTAAAAATGATAAATGATAAACTTGATACATTAACTAAACAATTAGAAAAAGAAAATGACTTAAAGAATAGAAATAGATTCACTCCTGAAAAAGTTATGGCTGAAAGAGATATACAAAGAATATTTATGACAAACGGTAGTGATGTTTCTATGTTTCTTACAGAGTGGCAAACAATGACTAAAGAAGCTAAACAAGAATTTATTGCTAAATATATTGAATCACTTACTTTTGAAAAAGATGATAGATACAAAAATGGAATACACCTAATTGATATAAAACTAAAATCTTTATTTACTGAAAAAGTAGATCGTTTATCAGAACTTGGCTTATCACAAGTTCCAGTTGAGTTTATCTCAAATAATGAATCTGTTATACTTAATGTTAGTTATCCATTAAAAGAATCACAAGTAAAAGAATATATGAAAGAATTTAAAAATATTAAAGGTGTTAAATTGCATATTCATCCAACATTTAATTACAGCTTTGAAGATATGCCTAATGAAATAGTATTTGATTTAGATAAAAATGAAAAGGTTTTAAAACTAATTCCTATTATCAAAGATATAGACAATCCTGAAAATATTTCAAATAAGTTTAAGTTAGGTATAATTACATCTACAATTAAGACAATTTAAAAGCATCCATAATTACAACCATAACAAATCCTTATAAAATAAGGGCTTGTTTTAGTTTAACATCCATCTTTATGGATGGATTTTGCAAGTGCAAAATAAGTTTTTCCCTATGAAGAAGCCTTATGAAATAAGGTTTTGAAATAGTTTAAGGGAAAATCTCTTATGCTCTTATTATTTTTAATACCAAAAATAATGCAATTATGGTCGAAAATCATCCATAAACATCCACAATTGTGGATATAAAAAAGCAGATAAAAAAATCTGCTTCACTATTCTAAATCTTTCTTATTTCATATTTTAAAACTTTACATTTATCATCTAGTAAAAACTTGCCTTCAAACATTTCATCTTTAAATAAATATGGTGTAAATTTTAGGTTTTGGTCGAATTGATTTATATTTGGCAATTCATCAATATCAATCCATTCTAATTCACCTTCAGGAGAGTTATGTGTTAATTCTCCTTCATATTGATCTGCTGTAAAAACAAATATTATTCCTTCAATTAAATCATGCCAATAAGAAATACCTTGTAATTTTGGATTTATTAAAGTTAATCCTGTTTCTTCATAGAATTCTCTAATAATACAATCTGAAGGTGTTTCATCAGTTTCAAATTTACCACCAGGTGGAGCATATACTTGTCCCCATTTATTATAAAACTTAATCATTAATACTTTATTATCTTTTTTTAAATAACATGCTGTTGAATTATTATGAACAATTCTATATCCCATATTAAACCTCCTGTACTTGTTATATTATATCATACAATAGCAAGTATTTACCATATTTAATTATTTGTAAAAGCCCACAAATGTGATATATAAGCCCATAAATTGTGAAATATTTTGAACAATTTAGCAAGAGCATAAGCAATTGATATCAACACATTAATTAAAGCCTTATTTCATAAGTCTTTTGTGTGATATCAAACTTATTTTGCACATGCAAAATTGTCCCACGATTGTGGGTTCATACTTGTAGGATTTCCTTATTTTATAAGTAAAATTAATGGGATGAAGTGTGGGACAAAGTTAACATTATTAAAGATAATAAAAAAATGTTCAGCCCACTGGGCTTTTTATCAATTTTATCTAATTCATTATTATTACTATATTATTTATGTATGATATAATTACATTAAGGAGATGATTATTATGAAATCAAAATATAATACTTATAAAGATTTTAATAATGTTTCTTTAAAACTAAATATAGATAAGAAAATCTATTATGGTTCTTTAAAATCAACTGGTAACCATATTACATTAACTATAAACATGTCAAAAGATATTGAACATTGGAGAAAAGTTAATTCAAATAGAGAAGCTATATATGGAAGTATAGTGGTTGAAAATTTAGATATAACTTTAATTAATTGTACTTATTGTGGAAGTCCTTATACAGTTTTTAAAGATGAACTACACAAAAATATATATGAAGTTGAATTTATTATTGATAGAATACTTCTGGGGAAAAAATTATCAAAAATTGATAGGAAGCTATTTTCTAAAATAAGTATAAATTATGATAATATTGATTCATTCACTAATGATGAACCATACGAATTAGATCCTGCAACTATGACATATAAAGTCACACCATCTAATTATCAAATTAGAACTAATGAGTCACTAATTAATATTTGTTTTTCATGTAAAAATTACAATGGGAGGAAAATGCTATCAGTAGAACGAGAAACAATAGTTGATTTTGAGTTTCCAAAAAAATTAAGTTTAACAGATTTATTAACTGAAATATATAAATTTAGGAATTTCTTAATTGTTCTTTTAAGAAAGCATATAACTATCTATAAGCAAGTTATATTAATTGGTGATGATGAATATCTATTAATTGACTGCAGAATTGACAAAGTTTATCCAATTGATGAAGAAATCTTTTCTCATAGAATGGTTAAAATAGAAAAGATTAAAAATATTGATAAAGTATATCAAGAATTCCAAAATCAGTATTTGCAATTATTTCCTGTATTAGATGTATACTATAATACAATTTCTTGCTTTATACCAAATATTAATAGATTTATATTAGGTACAACAACTTTAGAGTATTTTTCAAATGAATATGATTATACAAATGCTTTAAGTTTAGCAGTTTCAAAAAATCCAAAGGCAAAAGAACCTGATTATGTTGATAAAGTAGAATCATTAATTTCAAATGTGAATAGTATATTTAATTTTACTATAGGAGATATTCCAAAAGTTGCTGACAATGTTAAAGAAGCAAGAGTTTATTATATCCATTACAATAAAAAAAGAAAAAAATTGAATGATGACGAACAACAATACTATTCTCATTTTGTTTTTGATATACTTATGTTAAATATATATAAATTATTAAAAATAGATTTATCTTTAATGGAACCATCTTGTCATAAAGATATTTATTATGAAAATAATGATTTATACTAATAAAATAATAAAAGACATAGTTTCCTATGCCTTTTTATCATTATTTTTTATTAACTCATTTAACCACAAAAGTTCATCTCTAAAATAATATGTATTAATAGTTGTTATTCCGAAAATACTTTTATTTAAATTATTAACTATCTCATAAATACTATCTATAAAATTGTCTAATTGTTCATAAGTGACTACATTTTTTGTATATTTTATTTTTCTATTAAAACTATATTGTTTATCATTATGAGCTATTGTTTTATTTCTCTTTTTATTTAGATATACTATTAAATTTTTATTTTCTTTTTCTAGTTTCATATATTCACTAATTATTTTTGAACTAGCCATATTATCAAGGTTTATTCTATGTCGTTTATTGTTATTAATTTCAGTTACATAGTAGTATTTTTTCTCTTTAAATAAGGATTTATTATTCTCATATTTTTTTAGGAAGTTCTTTACACAAACATTTTCCATTCCTTTATAATCAGAATTATCAACAATTATTTTAGACAATTCTAAAATAATTGTATTAAACAATGAATTTAAAATAATTTGACAAGTGTATGGCATATTGTCAGTTATATTTTTTTTAGTTTCATCAGATTTTAGGACTTTAAATAATTCGAAATTTTGCTTAATAATATATATCTTATTTAAAATCACTTCAAATTCTTTTTTTAAATAATATTTTGAGGTATATTCCTTTTGATTACTTGGCATATAAATCACCAAAATCATTATACCACATCTTTACTCTTTCCCTATAATGTGATATATTTAATATGTAATTGAGTTTTATCTCGTTACATTTGTAGTAAAATGTTTCTCAAACGAGATACACAATTGCTCCATTTGAAAACAGGTTACGGTACAATGTATCGTAACTTTTTATTTTTCCACGTAGTTATGCTTGGAAAACCTTATAGATAAAAGTTCTTCTTGGAGAAAGGAGGACTTTTTTGATGCTTAATTTCACGTTAGAGGAACGAATTAAACCAGATAAAGAAATACTCGAGTTATTATCAATTATCAAAAACTCAGTATAAGGTTGTAAATGGGGCTGTAAAAACGCTTGATGGGACTAATGTTAAATTTATAAAACCGGTAGAATACATCATTACAAAGCCATTTAAACTTACGATTCTTGAATATAAGGTTGTTGAAATTAATAATAAACCTTTTATTATTGAAGATGAAAACAAGAAATACTCATTGAAAGAAATAAAGAATATTTTAAACCAGTTGACAAAATAATTTAATTTGATAAAATGTAATTAATCTTAAAGAATATGTTTGCATTGAGGGGTGTTTGCAAATGAAATTGAAAAGAAAAATTTATTACATTGATTATTTAAGGACATTGGTTTAAAAGCCAATGTCCTTTTTTAGTGCGAGAGCGGAAAGTGTCCTCCCTCGAAAAAAATGGATTTTCAATTGATTCTCAATTAAGAATGTTAAAAGAATATTGTGATAAGAACAATTATGATATTATTGGTGTTTATGATGATGGTGGATACTCTGGAAAAACTTTAATGCGCCCTGCTATGCAAAAACTTCTTAAAGATATTAAAGACCATAAACTAGATCGTCTTGTAGCTGTTAAAACAGACAGACTTTCAAGAAGTAATCTAGACGGCTTTTGGTTGCTGAACTATTGTGAGGAAATGATGTTTGGAATGAATCTAGTATTTGGTCAAAGAGAAAGAAAGGAGATTGGAGCGAGAACAAGACGAGCATTAGATGAAATGGCACTTGAAAGAGTTCATCCAGCTAAAGCACCATTTGGTTATACAAGAAATCCAGATACCGGTCATTTAGAAATAAATCCTGTTGAAGCAATTTCTATAAGAAGATTATTCGATTTATGCAAGTCAGGTAAATCGATTAGAAATATTGCTGAAGTATTAAACAAAGAACATGCTTATTTAAATTGTAATAATGGTATTTGGAAAGCAGCTCGAGTTGAAAAGATTCTGAATAATAAAATCTATATTGGAATTTTTGAATTTGGAAAGTATAAAAGAAAACAAGAAGAAATATTAACTGTTGAAGAGTACTGTGAACCAATTATTGATATGGAAACTTGGGATGTTATTGTTAAGAATAAGCATTCAAATTATGGTTCTTTCGTTCATACTTTTTCATCACTCGTTAAATGTCCTTTGTGTGGTGAGATACTAAGAGCTTCAGAATCATATAAAGAACGTTGTGGACAAAAGAAAATCTATTTTCATCTTAGATGTAAAAATAAAAAATGTTCTGGATATAATTATCATTATAATTGTCAAAAAATAGAAGATGCTTTAATAAGAGTTCTAGATGAATTAACTAGGTATTTGATAGAAAATAAATATGAAGTAATGATTACCAACACTTCATATAATAAAGATATTGATAAAATTGATAAAGCAATTATTAAATTGGAAGAGCAAGAAAAGAAATTAGTAGATTTATATCTTGAATCAAATATTAATGTTTTAGCTATTAACAAGAAAAATGAAAAAATAAAAAAAGATATTGATTCGTTGAAAAAGCAAAAAGAACAATTAGATCCAGAAAATTTATCTAAAGAAGCAGTAGTCGATTTAACAAGACAATTTGAATACAAAAATGAAGAAAATAATTTCTTGTTTAACAATCCATTAGCATTTGCATTTCTATGGAGAGGTCTAAATAAAAAATCTCAAAAAGACTTAGTAAGCGATTTGGTAAGTTCAATTGAGATTGAAAGAGATAAAGACTATAATATAACAATTAAAAACATAAAATTCTCTGAACAATTTATTCATAAAACTACCAACGAATATATTGAGTATTTAAATATGATTTTAAGAGACAATAAACGAGGTGTTTTCTATGAAGGACAACTTGATGAATCACATCTAAAAGATTTTGAAGATTCATATTCAATATTATCGTTACTAAAATTTCAAAATAATATTTATACAGAAGAAGAAAAAGAAAAATATTATAAACTGATGAAAGACCACTTCTACATTGATGGAATAATTGAAAGACCGCTTATAAAAAATAATGAACTTGTTGATAGAGTTATCATGATACCTAAATCGTTCGTGAGTATTGAAGAACTGAAGGCATAAAGTCATAAGCAATAATGCTTCAGCATTATTCATAACAAATCCAAAGACTACTTCATCACTTGGAGTAGTTCTTGGATATCATATTTGACTACTTCAAATATGACTTAACTCGTAAGAGTTCGCCGGTGTTTTGATAGCATGTCAAAACCCATAGGGCGTTATGACTTTTGCCTAAAGAAAAAAGGTCAATCCAGGAGGTTAAATGGAACTATCTTATTCATGTCATTTAGGTAATGATGGAAACAAAACAAAAAAAGCAAGGAGAGCGGCAAAAAATAGTTTAAGTGGAACTACATCTTATGCAAATAATGCTATCCAAAATTTGAATCAATTGGGTCACGCATTGAAGCACGATTTAAGATTAGAAGAATATAATAATGAAAATATTGTAATGATAATTGGGGAATCTCAAGACAAAGAAACAGCAACAAATCATATCAAAAGTATCTATCAAAATGAGTTTGAAGAAGCAAGAATTGAATACAATAATAAGCAAACTAGAGATGATAGAAAGATAGAGAATTATCTACTTCATGTATCAGAAAATACTCAAAGAGACATTGCTTGTGAGTTCATAATTGAATTAGGAAATCAGGTATATTGGAAAGCACAAAGCTTTGAAGATAAGTTAAAAATGGTCGATGTTTATAAACAACAAATAAAAGATTTAGAAGAACTTGTACCAGAATTTAAGATTGCCGTAGCAGTAGTTCATCTTGATGAAAAGTCACCACATATGCACATTATTGGTGTACCAATTAAAGATGGATTTAAAAACGGAATGAAAAAACAAGTGGCATAAACACAAGTATTTACTAAAGAAAGATTAGCCGAAATTCAAGATACTATGAGAGAAAAATGTATCAAAGAATTTAATAAAGCTTATCAAGTTGACTTCACTTTAGTAGATAAAAAAGTTGGAAGAAACGAAGATATTCCAGTAGCTAAAATGAAAAACTATGATTATATAAAAAGAAATTTAAAACAAAATGAAAATAGAATCAGTGAGCTAGTCGATAAATCTTATGAACTTAGTAATGATTCAAATCGAGTTAAAGATAGTCTATTTAAAGTCACAATGAAGCCAACTTATGATGGCAATTATGAAATAACAAATGAGCAAATTAAAGAACTTATGACTTATAACAAAAAAGTAATGGATACAACAAAGAATATGCAAAAGACAAATGGCTTAATAACTACTATGGATGATTACAATGCAGTTATAGAAACACTATTCTTAATCGTATCAAATGTTAAAACTTTAACAGGACCATCAACAAATCTAGAAAAGAATCTAGAAGAAGCAATGAAAGCTATTGCAGCAGCTGTTGAATCTTGGACTACATTAATTCTATTCTTAACCAATATGGTGTTAATAAAAGATGATCCATTTTTCACAGAACTTGTTGATAGATTAGTTGATAAGCAAATATTAAGCTTAAAAGAATATAACCATATAAAATATGGAACACCACTAAAAGATAAAAATTATATTGAAAGGAATGATAGAAATGAAAGAATATAAAGAATATGATTTAAGTGAAAAAGAATATAAAATGTTAAAAAGTAAATATAATTTAACTAAAATTTTAGATTACTATTTTGATTGTAGAGAGCAAACAAAAGAAGAAATTGATAAAGATAGTTTGTCAGAATTAAAAGATTTAGATCTTGGAGGGACAAAAACTCCACTAGAGAGAATAATCAAATATTTGGACCAGGGATATAATCCATACTTTGCAAAAGTAAATGGACATATAATTGAAATGCAATATTCAAATGATGGCATAACAATAGAAGATTACATTCATAGTGTCGTTGAAAAAGAAATAGAAACTGAAGGATATTTACCTCCTGGGAAAATTATAGTTGTGCGTAATTCCAACTTGAATTTTTAGAAAAAATCTATATAATAGTTCACTAAAAGGAAGTGATACTTATGTTCACCACTGCAGTACACTCCGTAAGAACTAAAAAAGATTTATTGAAGATTTATAACTATTTGAAAAATCCACAAGAAATTTTAGAACAAGATAAGTATAATATTGACTTTTACATTAATGTCGAAAAAAGCCGAAATTCAATTAAAAATTATGATATTCATGATGAAAAAATGGAAATTGATTTCAAATGGGATTTATCAGGTTATGAAGAATTAAAAGGTAAAGAAGAATGGTTTATGGATACAATGGTTGGTAATTCACTTGATAGAACACCTTGTGCTTATCATGTTTATCAAGCTTTCTCAAAAGGATCAGTAAACGTAAATGAGGCTTATAATATTGGTATAGCTTTTCAAGAAGAAATGTGGCCATTTACTTATACAATTATTATGATTACCCATAGCAATAAAGATAATATTCATAATCATATGTTAGTTATTCCAGACGAAAGAAGCAGGTTTAACGAAAAGTCTTTCTATAAAAGACGTGAAGAAGTAACAAAAATGGTTTGGAAAAAGATTAAGGATAACAAGTAAAGTTATCCTTTTTTAGTTGCTATTGTAAACACCTTAATGATAAAAAAGAGATCATAATTTTTTAATATAATCCAATTTTTTGATTATTAAAAATTATGATATTTTATTGATATATATAATGATATAATAATTAATGAAATGGAGATGTTTATTTTGAAAGAAAAGATAATTAAAGAAACTTTAAACTTATTAAATACAAAAACATTTGATAAAATTACTATTAAAGATATTACAGACAATCTAAACATATCTAGACAAGCATTTTATTATCATTTTAATGATTTATACGAAGTAGTTGAAACAATATGCACAAATTCATATAAAATGGTTACTAATACTTATACAGATTTAGAAGATTGGAAGTTTGTTTATTTATATATTCTTAGATTGATATATACTCATAAAGATGTTGTATTAAATATATATAAGACAATTGAAAGAGAGTATGTTGATAACATTTTATATAATTCATTATTTCCTTATGTAGAAAATGTTATTATTAAGCAATCAAAAAATTTAAATGTAGAAAAGAAAGATATTGATTTTATTTCTAAATACTTTACATTATCGTTTATTGCAATAACATCAGATTGGATAAAAAATGGTATGAAAGAAAAACCTGAAATATTAGTTAGAAATGTATACTTAATAATTAATAATGATTTTAAAAAAGCATTAAATAATTTTGAAAAGAATAATAAAAAAGTTGACATATTGATATAAATGTAAAGATAATTTTGATATAGTAAGTCTACTATCTATTGTCTTTTTTTTTATGTAATTTAAAATTATTATTGGTGGTAGTAATGAATTTAGATGAATACTTAATGAAAGAATTAAATATTTCAAAAAAAGAAGCGTATCAAATATCTTATGCAGTAAATAAATATACAAAAGAAAAAAAGAAGATAAAACTTAATATCAAATTACCAAATTATACTAATATTTTCAATTGTGGCTTTAATTTTGATGGTTGTAAAAGCACATGGTATATTGCCTGAAACTACAGTAACTCTTTTTGGATGTGCAATGATTATTTTATATACAATATCATGTATATACCACGCTTTATCTCCAGCTTTAGAAGGGAAAAAAGTTTTGAGAGTAATTGACCATTGTAATGTTTTCTTATTAGTTTATGGAACTTATATTCCTATAGCATTGATTGGTGTAGGTGGAATTAAAGGGTTAATTCTTTTTATTATAATTTCAATAGTAACTTTGATTGGTATAATTTTAACGTCTATAAAAATAGACAAGACTCAAGTGTTACAGGTAATATGTCACTTAATAAATGGATGGGGAGCGTTAGTTGTAATTCCTTCTTTAATTGATTCTTTAGGAGTAATTGGTGTCTTATTTCTAGTTATTGGTGGAATTATGTATAGTATTGGTTCTTTATTGTATGTAATTGGAAGAAAAAGAAAATATATGCATAGTATATTTCATGTGTTTTGCCTATTAGGCACATTATTTCACTTTTTATGTGTTTATTTATTTTTATTATAAAGAAACCTAATGCTCCATGGAAAAAGTATTATCCAGGTGGAAGAGACAGCATTAAAATTCCAAAAGAATCACTTTATGATTACTTTGAGAAAAAAGCAAATGAGAATTTAGACGCTCCAGCATATGAGTATTATGGAACAACTAGAACTTATAGAGAATTTTTAAAAGAAATTGATAGAGTAGCTAAAGCATATAAAGCAGCAGGAATTAGAAGAGGAGATGTAGTTACTATTCTAATGCCTAATACACCAGAATCTATCGCTTCATTTTTTGCTTTAAATAAAATTGGAGCAATCTCTAATATGGTTCATCCATTATCAGGTGAGCAAGAAATAAAATACTATATCAATTCAACAAATAGTGTTGTTCTATTATCAATTGATATGTGTTATGACAAAATTAAAAATATTTTAGGTGATACAGATATTTATAAAGTAATATTAGTATCAGTTAAAGAATCAATGCCTTTCTATCTAAGATGGGGTTATCAATTAACTAAAGGTAGAAAAATTAATAAACCAAAAAATAATATCGAATATGTTTACTGGGAAGACTTTGTTAAAAATAGTAACAACTACAGTGGAAAATATGCAGTACATACAAAAGCAGAAGATATCGCAGTAATTCTACATAGTGGTGGAACTACT
The DNA here is from genome assembly GCA_902778125.1 of uncultured Erysipelotrichaceae bacterium. GTDB lineage: Bacteria > Bacillota_I > Bacilli_A > RF39 > UBA660 > CAG-1000. The sequence goes on from CACYWH010000042.1 coordinate 11,510, forward strand.
GGTAAACCAAAAGGAATTGCTATTAAAAATCAAAGCTTTACTTGTGTAATTGAACAAGCAAGAATTGTTATGCCAGATATTGGAGTAGGAGATGCAACTCTTTCTATTCTTCCAATATTCCATGGATTCGGATTACAAATTTGTATATATAAACCATTATGCTTTGGTGAAAAAGCAATTATTAGACCAACATTTGATGCTAAAACATTTGATAAATTATTAAAACAAACTAAACCAACAACTATTCTTGGTGTACCAACATTATTTGAAGCATTAACTAATTCTAAAGATAAGAAATTAGATTTATCTTATCTAAAATGGTTAATAGTAGGTGGAGATAGTTTAAAACCAGTTCTTGAAGAAAAAATAAATAAATTTTTAAAAGATCATGGAGCAAAAATAGTTGTAACTGAAGGATATGGTATGAGTGAATGCTTAGGACCATGTATGTTTAGTTATGGAGATAATAATAAACAAGGTTGTATGGGGATTCCACTTTCTGGAAACTATGTTAAAATTGTAACTCCTGGAACACATGATGAAGTACCAGCTGGAGAAGATGGAGAAGTATGTATAACAGGACCTACAGTAATGGCAGGTTATATCGATAACGATGAAGATAACAATACAATACTTCAAAAACATCCTGATGGATACATATGGCTTCATAGTGGAGACATCGGATATATGGATAAAGATGGAGTATTCTTCTATCGTCAAAGATTAAAAAGAATGATTATCTCAAGTGGATATAATGTTTATCCATCACAAATAGAAGAAGTAATTGAAACACATCCAGCAGTTTTAAACTGTAGTGTTATAGGTATACCACATCCATACAAAATGCAAGTTGCTAAAGCATTTATTGTTCTCAAAGAAGGTTATAGTGCTTCACCAATGTTAAAGAATGAAATTAAAGAATTATGTAAGAAAAACTTAGCAGTATATTCTGTTCCAAAAGAATTTGAATTTAGAAAAAGTTTACCAAAAACTCTTTTAGGAAAAATCGATGTTAATAAACTAAATGATGGTGAAGAAGAAGAGTAATATGGGATTTTAAAGTTTCGAAAAATAGTTTAAAATCAGTTCAAACATTACAGCTTTATATGTATTATTTGATGGGATGTAGGTCAATCCAATTAAATGCAGAATATGACTTTAAGAATAAGATTAAGAAAATAGGTTTCTTTAATCCTAGATTATCTAAAGTTTATATTATGCCTGTATCATCAATTGATGATGCAACAAAACTTGAAGTAGAAAAAGATGTTATTGGATATAATGAAAATGAAATAGATCCTCATTTAATAAGGTTATTGGATAAAATAAAAGATAAAAAGTAAATGTTATGGTATTGCAAAAATAACATTAATAATCTATAATGAAATCCCTGATTTAAAGAAAAAGATTGATTGGGCTAAGAATTATACTTCTACTCCTATAACGCTAAAGAAAGGTCATTTAATTAGATTAGAACCTAGTAATCTTGCTTATGTAGATCCACACAAAGTAATTATTAATGATTATACTTTCCTGTTCTTCAATGGTGTTGATACTTTCTATATTAATAATTTAAATGATAAACATAATTTATCAGAACTAGAAAAATACTTTAAACTAGCTAAATGCTCTTAATACTATTCCCTCAATAAGGAATTGACAAAATTTCAAAAAGTGATATTATAAATAACCAATGAAAGAGGTAACTCTAGAAATGGAGGTACATCTATGAAAATAAAACACAATATATCGAATATTTATAATATTGAATTTAATGAGGAGTCAGTAGTATTTAGACTTTACTAGATACTATTGTCTCCTCTTTTTTAGTATTTATATTCGTGTATCAACTGAAGATCAAGCTCATGAAGGATTTAGTTTAGGAGAACAAGAAGAAAAGTTAAAACAATTATGTAATTATAAAGGTTATGAAGTATATAAAGTATATTGTGATGCAGGTATAAGTGCTAAAGATATGGAACATAGACCAAAGTTTCAAGAAATGCTTAAAGATATGAAAGATGGAAAAATCAATTATATCGTTGCTTATAAACTTGATAGAGTTTTAGTATGTGATAGAGATGATGTTAATACCTCTACTGCTAACGGGAGATTCTTTGTAAGAATGTTAACTGTCTTATCACAACTTGAAATTGAAATCGTATCAGAAAGAACTAAATTTGGTTTAAATGGTGCTATTAAGTCTGGTCATTTACCTGGACAAGTAGCTTTAGGATTTAAAAAAGATGGAAACAGAAAA
>CACYWH010000043.1 GCA_902778125.1 uncultured Erysipelotrichaceae bacterium
ATTTACATCAGATGATGCTGGATATGGATTACAAAGTGAAACAGCAAAAGGATCTTATAGCGGATGTACTGACTATACAGGAGTAGTAGCATTTTCAGGAAAAGGATATTGGGATAATGCAAATTGTGTACCCAACGCTTCAGGAACATCATATACTTGTCCAGGTACTTCAGGATTAAAGAGTGAATATGCAAATTCATCAAATGCAGCAGGTAAAACAGGAGGGTATTCAAGCCCATATCCATATGTATACAATAGTAGTATGTCAAGTGTAGCACCAACATACACATATGAAAACCCTTGGGGATATGCACAAGATAATGGATATACAATTGCATATTATGTAGGAGGATATGTAAATAGATTAAAGAGTTTAGGAGCCCCAAATAATATAACAGGAAGGTTATTAACAAACGAAGAAGCAAATAGTTTATCAAGCACAATAAAAGGTACATTCTCATATTGGCTTGGCTCTGCTTACTATCAGGGCAGCGTTAGGAGCGTGAATGGTGGCAGTATGAGCAGCTACAACTTCTGGAATGATAACAGCGGTGGCGTTCGCCCGGTTATAGTTGTCAGTACGTCTGAATTCTAATCGTATTTGGATGATAGTAATATTTATTTATAATTTATTAAAATATACTAAAGCACAATCATAGTTGTGCTTTTTTCATAATATAAAGTAGAGGTGAAAAGTATGTATAGTAAATTTAAATATGGTTCTTCAAGATTTCCATTTGCTGCACCATTTTTATTAGGTGCATTAACGGGTGGGGTAGCAGTAAATGCATTTAATCCATATAGACCTAGACCTGTTTATTATGGTGGACCTTATTATGGAAATTATCCAATATATTATTAAATAATTGGAATTATTATTTTAACTAGAGTCCATTCATTAATTTTGGAAGTATATTTAATAGTTCCTCCATGGTTTTCAATTATTTCTTTAGATAAGCATAGCCCTAAACCTGTACCGGAAGATTTTTTTGAATAAAATGGTGTAAATATATTATTAATAGTTTCATCATCCATACCACATCCGTTATCTTTTATGGTAACTATTAATTTATTAGAATTTTTATATGAATTTATTGTAATCTTACCATTTGCAGGAAGTGCTTCGGATGAATTTTTCAATATATTAATAAATACTTGTTTTAATCTATTATAATCTGCATTAATATATATGTCTTTCTCAGAATCAATATTTAAATTGATTCTTTTATTATTAAAAAAAGGTATTATTGATTCTTTTATTTCTATTAATAATTCATTAAAATTCATTTGTTTTTTGATAATTTTCATATTGTGTATATCACTGAAATCTTTTAAAACTATTAGTGCATTATTAACTTCAGTTTTCAATATTTTACTATATCTTTTGCATTTATCACTATCATTTGGATCAAATAATGTTAAATATCCTTGTATTACTGCTAGAGGATTTTTAATTTCATGTGTAACTTTAAATATAGATGTTTTTAGTAATTCATCTTTTTGTAAATCTTCAAAAGTGGAGTGGAGTTTAATTCTTTTTTTAAGAATTATTATATAGTAAGTAAGTATATATACACTTAATATATATAATGCTATAAATATTATATTAGTATTATTTAATTCATCTTTAAAGTATGTATAAATAATTATAAATATAACATTAGATATTGTAAGCATGTGAGTAAGAACCATTTTTTTCTTAATATTTAATACTTTATATATAACATACATTAGTAAATCAATTAAATATATTATAATATAGCAATAATCTATTTTAATTAAATTAATGAATGCTATTTGTATTAAAGAAGTAAATATAGTTAGATAATATTTATCAAACTCAAGTAATAATATTATGTTTAATGTTAAATAAAATATATAAATATTATATTGATATTTAAAATAAAAATATATTAAAGTAAATCCAATTAACGATAATAGTATTTCTTCATATAAATTCTTTTTATAGTTTATAAAATTCTTTTTAATATAAAAGAAAATTATATATATTGTAACTATAAATATTATGTATATATTAGTATTTAAAAATATTTCTAAATATTTCATATTTTCACCAAAATTATATTATCATATATGGTTTGTCGAATTTTGTCGAAAAATGTAAAAAAAATAAGAAAATTAATTTTCTTATTTTAAATCAGCCATATATTTTTTTAATTGTTTTGAATTAGGACCAAGTATAATCTTTAATTCGTTATCTATTTCAACGATACCTTTAGCACCCATTTTTTGTATTCCGTCTTTATCTACTTTTGTAACATCTTTCAATGTAACTTTCAATCTTGATAGATTTAGTTGACTATCAATGATGTTATCTTTACCACCTAAACATTGAATAAGCTTATTTATTTCAATATGGAAATCTTTTCTTCTCATTTTAATTACTATTAATGAAATAAATAGTAATATTACGAATATTAAAATATATTGCCAAATCATTATATTTCCTCCTTATATTCAAGTATAAAACTTGTTATATTCATATTAAACTCACTTATTTTTTCATCAGTCCAGTATTCACTAGGTGTGATATTTTCTATTATTCCAGCCGTTTCATTATTAAATCCAGTAACTTTACCATTTTTAACAAATACAACAGTTGGTGTTATTATACTTTTATTTCCTTCATCATTAATAGGTAAATATTCTTTTAAACTTTCAACTATTTTTCTATAACCGCTTGTATTATAATGTCTATCCTGTTTAATGTCTATGTACTCAATTTCATTAATTCCATTAGCTTTACTTACATTGTTAAGATATCTTGCATAATATTGGCACCATTCATTTTCTTTAATACAAAAGAATATGACACCATTTCCTTTATTTAAAATATTTTCTATTTCATCAGCTGTTTTATATGTATAAATATTATCATTATCAAGAAGGGCATATTCATTACTTACTTTTAAATTATCTTTTTTAGTTTGCACTCTTGGATAAGAAAACTTATATATTAATACCGCGCCTAATATTGCAAAAAATACTATTAATAAAATTTTAATTTTTTTCATTATTTACACCTCTTATTAATTGTAACATAAAATTCTTTTTATATAAAGATTATATTATTTATATAGTTGTTTTAGTATTGATTCATTTTTGTTTTTAGCATAATATTCTATATCGAATATATCATGTAAAAATTCTTTAGCATTCTTTTTTGTCCTTTTTTGATATTTTACATGTATTTTCTTAGGATCATTTCTAACGATTTTATATTTTTTGTCATAATCTATTATAGTAATTATTTCAGCTATTATAATTATAGTTGCAAAAAATGATATATATGAATCAATATTCTTTACAAAATATAAGATTGTATGAGAACTAGTATTTAGTAATGGAAGACTTAGTATTGTAAAACTTAATATAACAAATAAATCTAATATTATTGTTTTAATTTTACCCGTTATACTAGATTGAACATTTCCTCCAAATCTATATATTTGATAATTAATTAAAAGTATAGCCATCTCTAATATCAAAGGGCAAAGCATTATAGTATAATCTAAAGTTAATAATATAAATGAAATAGTATTTAATGCTTTGTCTGAAAAAGCATCCATGGCACTTCCGAAGAAGGTAGATACTTTAAATGTTCTTGCTAAAAATCCATCAATAGCATCTGTTAAAAATAAAATTAATGAAATTAATGCAACAACGTTCATATCGTATTTAATATAAATGAATGGTAAAGCAATCGCACCAAATAATCTTATTAGTGTGATAACATTTACAAAAACAAGCATAAAATTTTTAATCACTTTATTTTTCATAAGTATTATTCTAAATATAAATTGTTATTTTGTCAATAAACTAGAAATAATATATTAAATATGATATAATATGGTTTACATGGGGCTGTATTGATTCGACAGATACATATTTGGATAGAATGCAAGTAGTAGGCATACTATAAATGCAAAAATAAAATAATCGGAAACGATTTTAATTTCTCTCCAGCATTTGCTTAATTAAGTAAATAAAAGGAGCTTCCACTTAAACTGTTGTTCACGAGTTTAAGAAGGGGAGTCATATAGTGAACTATATTATAAATATGTTTGTGGTTTATAATGAATATCTAACAAACTTTGAATAATAAAAGAAGTTGGCAATCTATATTATTATTTTGAGTATAAAAACCAACTAAACTTGTAGATGTTCTATTGGAATGGTATTTGGACAGGAGTTCGCTACTCCTCAGCTCCACCAAAATTGCCTCGTGGCCAAGCGGTAAGGCTCTGGACTCTGACTCCAGCACCACAGGTTCGAATCCTGTCGAGGCAACCATGCTGAAATAGCTCAATTGGTAGAGCAACTGAATCGTAATCAGTAGGTTGTGGGTTCAATTCCTATTTTCAGCACCAAATATGTATTAAAAGATAATTTAAATAATTATCTTTTTTCTTTTTTGATTATTCGTATCTAAGCCATTCTAATTGCTTTTTATATAAAATAATAATATAATTAATTTAGTGTAAAGAATACGGAGAATTGATATGAAAAATAAAACGGAAAA
>CACYWH010000044.1 GCA_902778125.1 uncultured Erysipelotrichaceae bacterium
AAAAATAGGGTTGTGTAGAGTATAGTTAGAAAGGAACACAACCCCAAAATCCTACATTCTAACCTTTGCTTTTCCTGAACCTTTAACAAGTTTACGTAAGAAGTAAACACCTAAAGCAACAGGAACAATCATTACAATAAATGGTACTAAATCAGCAACTACACCAAAAAATGTATTAGCATTTAAACCGGTAGTTGAGTTTGTTAAAGCACTTATAACATTTGCCATACCGTTAACAACAACTTCTCCCTCCATTTGAAGAAGTACCTCCTTTCTTTATTTAATTATTTATTAAAATTCTAGAGTAATACGAAAAGATTTATCTTTTCTTCTAGAAATTTTAATTGTTTTAACTTTGATACTTTCTTTATCTTCAAAAATAGAAGTATCATCTAAAGTAGTATTAAAAATATCAGTAATTTCAAGTCCTTGATATTTTAAAGTACCAATAACCCAAACACCATACTCTGTTTTACCACTTTTCTTAATTTCTAACACGTAAAACACCTTCCTTTCTTAATTATATAATATAATATATAACTAAATAAGTCAAGAAAAATAAAATTACACAAATTACACAAAAAACTATAATTAGTCGCCGACCAATTATAGTTTTTTATTATAACCTAAAATTAAGATTTCTAATAAATCACTTTTAATTTTTTTTAAACTACTTATAGAATAAGCATATTGATCAAAATTTAATTCATTTAATAATTTAATACATTTTTCAAATCTTTTTAATAATTCGTCATTCATTATAAATCCCTCCTAACTAAATATAATAAAACTAATATTATTATTAAATTATATAAAAACAAAACAATCATAATGTAATTTTTAAATAATCCAAAAACTCTAACCTATAACGTTTATAAATAGTATCGTAACAATGTAAATTAATATACTGTATTAAATATTTTAATTTTTCGTGATAAGTATCAAAATGCCAATTATCAATCCACCAATATATATCGTTAATGATTTCGTCCTCGGTTTTAATATCTTCAAAATTCTTTAAAAACTTACGTTGAAATAAAGCCGAAACCTTAACTTGACTTAAATCATATTGAATTTTATCAGGATAATCAATATGAGTAAGGTATCTACAACCACCACGAACATTCTTAACATATTGTATTTTATCAATAGGAAGTCCAAGACGCTTTGAAAGTGCCTGTTCAGTAGTTGCAGTATCTAAATGAATAAATGCGTGAAAATGGGGTTCTTTTTCCTCAGTTTCAGGTTGATGTTCAATATAAGCATAATATTTTAAACTATGAATATTAAAGATAATATCATCAAAATTATAATGTTTACTTTCTTTATAAAATAGAACCATAAAATTACGATATCTTTTAGTATCAATTATTTCTTCAGTATCGTTATTCTTCTTCTTCATAAACAACCTCATCAGCTTTTAAATCGTTCCAAAATTGCAAATCAGTATCTTCTGCTTGTTGGCTCTCAAGAGCACAAGCAGAAGAAATATCAGTATTAGTTGAATAATTAGAAAATTTTCCGATTTGTTCGTATGTATCATACATATCACAAATTTGTTTTTCACAATGCCAAATGGTAGTTTCTATTAATTCACCAACAAAATCCTGTTCTTCATCAGACCATTTAATATTATCACCATCAATAATTTTTTTAATAGATATAGCATTAATAAGAGGAAATTGTTTCATAGAACAATTAACTTGAAATCTAACATATAATCTAAAATCTAAAGGTAATAATCTCCATTCTTGGCAAGTAGTTAATAAAATAATACGACGTTTTCTCATTTGAGATAAAAAGTCCATAACGTCTTTACCAATACGATTATGTTTAGTAATTTCAGTAAAGATTTCATCAAAGAAGATGATACAATCGTGCTCTTTTCTCAATTCTAATAATTCATCTAATCCATTAATATATGTATATGATATTTCATTTTCATTTATAGATTTCAAATTACAATATATTTTTTCATTATTTTGGCTATGATCATGAAGAAATTTAATAACTGACATTGTTTTAGAGCTTCCTTGTTTTCCACAATAGCAATATACACCAAAAGCACCTTTTTGTAGTTTTATTCCTTTTTTAAAAAAGCTTTTAAATTTAATATGAATTTTATTTTTAATTAAAAAGAATATAAAAGCAACAATCAATAATATAATAATATATTTAAACATAATTAATTTCCTTTCTTTTTTGGGGTAAACCCCAAACCCCCTACGCAACAAAGTTGCTATCCTCACTACGTTCGGCCTCGAATTTTTTAACCCTCGCACCGCTCTGAGTGGCACTCGGTAAAATTCTTCGGATTAATAAAATAAAGAGGATTTACATTTTAAATCTACGATATAAAGTGATAACTTTTTTAGTACCTGCAACTGCACCTGTTACAGCATATTTAAAAACCCAATAAGCAATAATTAAGGTAGGCACAATGGCAGGTATATGTACTAATTCAAAAATCCAACCCATATATTGAGCAGGTAAACGTAAGTATTGACTTACAGAAGTCATTACACCACTTAAATCAGGTAAAAGGGAAGTAACTGCTAAATCAAGAGGTAATAACAATATACTAACAATTTTACCAATTATATTCAATAAAGCCATTACTAATTTTGCAATCATAATTCCCAACTCCTTATTTTAGTCAATTCTTCGGCATTATCTTCACTTGAAGTTGTATCTACAACAAGTTTGAACAATCCATTAAAAATTCTGACACCAACAACTGCAATCCAACATAATTGAATAAGAGTACCAAGAGCACCAGTACTATTCCAAAATTCTGTCATACAGGGTAAAACTAAATTTTTATTTACATATGGTAAGGGTAAAGATATAGGACTACAAGATTGATTACTAGCTAAAATATCTTGTACCCATTGTAAAGGTAAAGTTAAAAAAGTTGCAAAAGGGCCGTAAGAATTTTCAGTAGTAGAAAAATTTAAACTATTAGAAACATCAGTATCACTAATATGATCATCAGTTAATGTATCATTAATATTATCAATATTATTTATTATAGTTTGTTGATTCTCATTCATAATATTAGTCTGATTATCAATTTGAGCTCCTACACCTTCAGAATAAGTAACACTAACACCAGTAACTTGTATCCAGTCAACTGAACCAAAATATAAACCATTGTTAAAATCAAAAGCAACTGCAAATGTTTTAAAATCGACGTCTGATATAAAGGAAATATAAACATATAACTGATTAGAAGTTGAACTATTTTCAAATCTTATACTAGGATTAATATCGTCATAAAAAGTAAAGCCCTCATATTGTCCATTAGCAAGAGCCACTTGACGATTAGATATATTACTATTAATATCACTCAAATTATTTAAAATCTCAGTTTTATTATTAACATTCATAACATATTTAAATGTATATGAGTTACCTTTTTTATAACCTCCACTATAATAGCCACGAAAAGCAAAACCACTAACAGAACCAATATTATTATCACCCGCAGAACATTTTGAACTACCGCTAATAAAAGAACACCAAGTGCCTTGTCCATAATCTCCACTTCCGGGCTCTGGAAAAGTATAATATCTAGCACGCCAATTATAACTTGTTATACTACCAGTTGTTGCATTTACACTAGCAATACCGAGTAATTTATCTAAATTTAAACCATTTTTATAAGCAATAATAAAAAATAATGCACCAAGTAATAAAAATGCAAAAGTACGTCCTAAAGTCCTAAAAAAACCCCCAAATGTCCAATTACATATTTTTTTAATCATTATAAAACCCCTTTCCTAAAAATTTTACTAAAAATTTTAATAGGTAAAAAAATAGCAAAAATATTTATAATAACAAATGTAACCAAAATGCTAGGAAGATCCAACCTATAATAAAAATCGTTAGTAATCTTATCATTATCAAGACACACAGGCAAAGTACTATAATTAGACCATTGACCTGACCCGTCACGATAAATATAAGAAGAATTAATATAATAATCACGATAATTATAAGAAGTATTATAACTAGGAATTCTATCATAACCCCTGATAATATCAGAAGATTGGACCACATAGCATTTATTATATGTATTATTGCTAGGCATAAAAATTAAATCATTTTCCATAATTAATCCTTAAATAATAAATCTTTTGTAAAGGTAAAAATTAAATATACACCAAAGATAGCAGGCAATAATTCAATTTCCTGTACTAATAATTGTTCACATACCTCAAACATAATTTATCAATCCTTTCTTTTCCATAAAATTTACAAAATAATAACCAACCAAAACACCACCGAATAAATAACCTAATATAAAACCTTTCATAATAACCTCTAAAAAAAATAGGGTTGTGTAGAGTATAGTTAGAAAGGAACACAACCCCAAAATCCTACATTCTAACCTTTGCTTTTCCTGAACCTTTAACAAGTTTACGTAA
>CACYWH010000045.1 GCA_902778125.1 uncultured Erysipelotrichaceae bacterium
GTAACAGTAAATTACTAGTGATGTTAATAAGACAATGTAATGAAGTATATAATTTCTTTTTATTATTTTTTAATTTATAAATTATGATTAACAAAATATTTTCAAGAAAATATAATTTTTCAATAATTATATATATTTATATATATATATTTAAATTTTAAATATTTCATTAATTTATTTATTTAATATTTAATATAATCTACTTTTATTTAGAAATTAACTTATATATAATTCAACTATTTAAATTTCTGAATAGTTATACAAAGTGTAATATTTTCCCTTTAATTTTATTAATTCTTGATGATTTCCTTTTTCCATAAGTTTTCCTTGATCAAGAACAAGAATAAGATCTGAATCGATAATACTACTTAACCTATGAGAGACATTAACACATGTTTTTCCTTTTATGATTTGGAAGAAATTATGTAAAACTTCATTTTCTGTTTCTTTATCCATTGCGGAAGTTGATTCATCCATCAAAATAATATTAGGATCTTTTAAAAATGCTCTTGCCATAGCAGCTCTTTGCTTTTCTCCTCCTGATAATGGATTTTTATTATCTTCAAATTCATTAACCATTAATTTATGCTCAATTTTAGCTCTTTTAGCAACATCTAAAACACTTTCTTTTTTTGCATCTAATTTCCCATATAAAATATTATCATAAAGATTTCTTTTAAATATTGATGGTTCTTGCAATACTAATCCGATTTTTTTTCTCAATTCATATAAATTATATTCTTTTATATTTTTGCCATCTAATAATATTTCTCCTTTATTTACATCATAAAATCTCTCGAGTAATTGAATTATTGTACTCTTACCACTTCCAGATAATCCTACTACAGCAACATTTTGTCCAGCATTTATTGTAAATGATAGATCTTTAAGTATTAATTTATCAGGCTTTGTTGGATAAGAAAAAGTTACATTTTTAAATTCTATTTTTCCTTTTATATTATCAGGAGATATTTTATACCAATTATTATTATAAAAAGGCGAAATTGTAATTTCTGTATCTAAGGTATCATAAACGCTTTTATATGCTAATTTGGCTTTATTAGAATCACCCATATTTCTTAATATAGAAGTTAAAGAATCTATAGAATTTGATATTGAATATAAACAGTTCATTAATCTTTCAAAAGTAGTATTTCTTTTTTTTAATAAATGAAGAGTCAATTTAAACACGGCTGAAATTCCAAAATAATTAGAAGCTAATCCCAAACCAACACAAAAGCCTTGCAATAAAGCTCCTTTTAAAAATTCTTTTTTCTCAGTATTTAAAATATTACTATATAATTCTAAAGCTCTTTTTTGAAAATTAAATGAAAATATAGTTTTTATATTCACGACAGATTCAGACAAAATATTTCCTGCTTCTATTTTCAATTTTTTATTGGATTCTCTGCCGTTAGAAGCATAATCTCCCTTTTTAACCATTCCATAAATAACAAGTGGTAAAAATACATATAAAACTAGTGTACAAAATACATTATATACTGCTCCAAGTATAAATGATATAGAAAGAGAAGTAACTACAGATAAAATACCCCCAACGATGTCTAATATCAATGAATCTAATTGATTTGAATCAATGGCTAATTTAGTTGCTAATGAACCAGGAGAATTTGAGTCAATATCAAAAAAGCTCATGTTAAGTTCTAAATATTTTTCAATTATTTTTTTCTTTATTTTAATTGATATGGTTAAACCCAAAGATTGCAATTTCCATAATCTTATAAATATTGTAGCACCACCAATAAATCCTAAGCATAGAAATACTACAAAATATTTATGTGCTCCTTTTTTTAATTCAGTCGGATCAGGATTAGATAAAGCATTAACTGCTTTTCCCATGACTAGACCAATACATGGTGCCATTGCTCCATATAAAACGCCTGCTACAATACCAACTATAAGATCACATTTATGGTCAGATATTAAACTCCATAATTTCCTTTTTTCTATTTTTATTTTTGATTTTCCCTTTTCAGAAACTAAAATTGATTCCCTTGATGGCAATATTTCGGCATTATTTAATAAATTATCTTCATCAGTAAAGTTATCCTTCACTTCAATTTTATTTGATTCTTTAGGACTTGTTTTATTTTTTAATTTTAAATTCAACTCCACAATTTCTTCAGGGGATAATTGGCTTTTAACTAAAGCTGCATAGCTACCATTTAATTCTAATAATTCATTATGTGTTCCTCTTTCTATAATTTTACCTTTATTCATTACATATATTAAATCTGAATTTTTTATTGTACTTAGTCTATGTGCTATTACTATTGTTGTTATATTTTTTTGTGTTATATGATCTAGTGCTCTCTGAACCTGTCTTTCTGATCTATTATCCAATGATGAGGTTGCTTCATCTAATATTAATATTTTTGGTTTCATCAAAATAGCTCTTGCAATTGCAATTCTTTGCCTTTGACCACCAGATAATCTGCTACCTTTTATTCCTACTATATAATCATATTTATCCTCATTTTTTTCTATAAAATCTTTTATATGTGCGTCCGCACATGCTTCCCTTATCATAGAATCAACATCTCCTAATTTTTGTAATTTCTCTTCTCTTCCAAAAATTAGATTATCTTTTATTGAAAAATTAAATAGCACTGGTTCTTGTTGAACATATCCTATTAAGTCTCTTAAATAATTTAAATCATATTTTTTTATATTAATACCATCAATTAATATTTCTCCTTCAACTGGATCATAAAGCCTTTCGATTAAATTAATGGTGGTACTCTTTCCACACCCTGACTCACCTACAATTGCTATTTTTTTACCAGGTTCTATAGTTAAATTAAAATTATCTAAAATAACTTTTTGTGCATGGTCATGTGGGTATATGAATTTGACATTTTTAAATTCAATTTTTCCTTTGAAGGTTTCCCTTGGTGGACAAATTGTATCTAATTCAACATTTTTTTCTTTATTATGAGATAATAAATAGAAATAATCACTAGCAGCAATAGATGATTTTTGAATTATTTGAAAATTTGGACCTAAACCACTTACAGAATATACAACATTTAATACACTTGCTAAAACAGTGATTATATCCCCACTATTATAAGGCTGATTTGTTGCATGATTAATTTCTTTATTTACGATCAGTTTTGCAACTAGTAAAAAGCTCGATGCAATGCTAATGAATGTAGCAAGATATAAAAGTCCAAAAGCAAGTGCTTGTATCAATACTCTTTTTTGATCATATTTATTCATTTCATCTATTACTTGATTATATCTATTCAATTCCCATTCAAAATTGCAAAATGAAGTCACAGTCTTTATATTATATAACAATTCTTCTGCAATACCTCCTGCTTGCTCATTTAATTCTTTAGCTTTTATAATTAATTTTTTTGAGAAGTGGTCTGATATTACCACAGATATAACTATAATAGGAAAAGAAGCACATATTACTAAAGATAATTTCCAAGAAGTTAAAAATCCAACAACAATGCCTGATATTGATTCTGCCAACATTAAAATAATTTGAGAGAATCGATCACCTAAACCTAGTTCTATTTGCTCTAATTGACTTTGTATTTTATTAGCAAACTCAAATGAATTATGCTCATCAAAAAAACTTTGTTCTTGACTTAGGATAAGTTTAAAATATTTTGTTTTTAGATTATTCATTTGTCTCATGGCAGCATATCCCCATAGAAATAACATAAAAAAATTTACTCCAAATGTAAAAACTCCTAAATAAACAAAAGCTAAATTTAATTGATTTATAGTCGGTTCTACTTCATCAACTTTTTTCTTATATGCTATATCATCATAATTTTCAATCCCTACTAAGACTGTTAATTTATTAATAGAACCACCTAATAATAATGCACTTAAAGAACTTACACATCCAGAACCAGCTGTGCATATAGCACCAAAAACCATAAAAAAAATGTCTAGTTGAGTACTCAAATGGCCAATGACTTTACAAATATTAACCGACTCTCCCTTAAATACTGATATATCTTTCTCGTTTTCTTTTTCTTTTTCTTTTTTAGTATCATTAGATGTTTTTTCTTCTTGATTTTCCGGCGCTATTAAAAGATCATTATTTGAGTCATCTAAAATTTCATATTCCTTTTCAGACATGATTTAATTGTTCAAAATAATAAATAAATTTTTATTTATATTTAAATATTATATAATACATCCTTTTGTAATATTATTAAAATTATTTATAATATAAAATTAAAGAAATTATTCAATTTTAATGGGGATTGGGGATTGGGGATTGGGGATTGGGGATTGGGGATTGGGGATTGG
>CACYWH010000046.1 GCA_902778125.1 uncultured Erysipelotrichaceae bacterium
ACTTTATTGGTTAATTAAGGTTTTTTTATCTCGCAAATTAATTATATAACATTTTTTTATAAAAGAAAAGAGTATTGAACTTTGTCAACACTCTGAGGAGAATAATTAAATTATTCTCCTTTTACTATGTATAAAATATCATTATCATTAATAATAGTTAACTTCATTGAACTTTGATATCCTAAATCCTTTTCATAAGTCCACTTAGCAGTAACTACATATGCAGGATATTCGGTATCTTTATATTTCCATTTAGATTCACTAACATCTTCAATAGTTACATCTTTTACAATAGGTAACTCTTGTTTTCTATCATTATTTAAATTATTTTCAACAAACTTATATAATGAAGCACCCATATTTTCTTTAAAATTATCTCTTAAATCCTTATGAAGAAATTCAAGACCTCCTATATCAGTACTTCCAAGTTTATTATTAAGGGTATATAAGTCAATTATAAACAGTTTTGAGATTGTTTTAGCATATTCTACATTATTTATAGGTTTCTCATTTAAAACTGTTGTAAGTTCCTTAAAATACGTTTTAAATATATTAGTATCATTTTCACTTAAAGTATATTCATATAATTCTATAGAATCAATTTGTTTATGCACTGTATTATCTTTAAAGAAATCATTATAAACTCTATATCCTAAATAACCAAATAATATAATACCAATAACAATAAATACTACAATTGTTAAAATAGAATTTTTACTTTTACTTTTTCTTTTCAAGTTCACACTCTCCTATCTTATCTTCCTCTTTAAGAATTAAATCATGTACAACTATTCCATTAGATACTTCTAATATTTCATTAGCATATTCTTTAATTCTATTAATATATTCACTATCTATTGGACTATTTTGTAATGAAATATACTCATCATTTAGATTACTATAATATACTTTATCGGTAAGAATATTTCCATTAGGAAATACAACTATCTTTTCATTAGAACTAAATATATCATTCCCAAGAGAATATTTTTCTTTAAATCCAAACATATTAGCAATAGTTGGAAGTAAATCATACATACCCATAGTATAACTAACCTTTTTACTAAATTTCTCTTCATCAGACCACATAATTAATGGCGTATTCTTAAGTAAATCATAATTATAATTATCCATACTTATAAATGTAGGATCATTCTCATCCTTAACACTATCAGTTAATGGATCATAATTATACATTCTAATAAACTCTCTTTTAGATATTCTGGCTTCATGATCACCATATAAAATAATCACTGTATTTTCAAGTATTCCACTTTCTCTTAACTCTTCAATAAATTCACCTAAAGCAGCATCAGCATAATGTGCACTCTTTAAATAATTTCCCATAGCGGTTCCCTCTAGATAAGGTGCCACTGCATTTACTTTATTACCACTTTCATCTGTATATGAGTAATCCATTGTTAAATTAAACTCATCATACTTTTTTAAATCATTAAATGGTGAATGATTTGACAAAGTAATAACAGTACCATAGAAAGGTGATTTATTATCTTTTATATCTTTTATAATTGGTGTTAGTTGTTTGAAGAAAGATTTATCAGAAAGCCCTAACCCTACCCAATCCATATCGTCAGTACTTGAAGGGACTTCATATGTATCCTTGGCATAAAAATCTTTATATCCAAGTACAGCATGCATTATTTTTCTATTCCAATAATCAGCATTATTAGCATGAGCACTAAAAGTATAATATCCCATATTAGAAAAATACTCAGGTGCAGCATAATATTTTCTATTATAATAATTTACAAATACTGTTCCACTTGATGAAGGCATTAAACCAGTGTTTAAAGTAAATTCAGAATCTGATGATGTACCTACACTTATTTGTGGATAAAATTTATCAAAATATAAACCTTCATGTGCTAAATTATTTAAATTAGGTGTTACATACTCACCATTTATTTTTAAATCAACTAAGAATCCCTGTATACTTTCAGCATGAATAAAAATAACATTTTTTCCTTTAAACTTATTAGTCCATTTATTTGGTTTACTACTATTACTCCATTTACAAGCATAATAATTTCTAAATCTTAATGCAGCTTCATCATAACCAAATAATGTACTAAAATGAGGTTGAATACTTTGAATAATATCATTAACATGATAAGTATATATACCATATTTTTGAACTATATATTCCCTATTCCATTGCTTTTGCAATCTACTTGTGTCAGATGGCGTAATAGTTAATGCTAATAATAAAAATATAGCTAATGAAGCAACTAATGTATAAATAAATAGCCTTTTATGATCTTCATTTTTCTCAACATTTTCATAATAATCATTTTTATTAAGTTTATTATGTACAAATATAAAAGCAAGTACACCAAATAAATAGAAGAATTGAAACACATTAACTTTTTCAAAAACTGCATCATTCACTTCACCAATCATACTAGCGGTTTGTATAAGATTAATTGATAAATATGACGCATAAAATCTATAATATATTGTATTGCCAATGGCTAATACTGAGAAAAAAACTAACCATGATAAAAGATATCTAAAACGATATTTTGGCTTAAAAAAGTATACAAATGATCCTATTATTAAAAGAATCATTAAGTCGCCTAAAAATGATTTGAAATAAATTGGAAAACCTACAGTAACTAATCTTAAAATTAAACTAATTACTACAGATATAACAATATATGATAAAAACAATATGTTATTAGACACATATTTTTTTGCTTCTCTTTTAAAATTATTATATTCTTTTTTAATATCTATATCCCTAATCCTTTTCATGCTATTTCCCTCTAGATAATTATAACATTATACATATGATTTTTCAATGCAAATAAAAAGAAGCATTCTGAACTAGTCAAGTAAAAGTAGACAGTTTATAAAAAAGAGCATTTAAAACCCTGATTCAATTTTATATTGAATTGGGGTTTTATAATTTAATGCATAAC
>CACYWH010000047.1 GCA_902778125.1 uncultured Erysipelotrichaceae bacterium
GAAAGAATAATAAATAATCGTTTATACATGGGAGATTATGAAATGTATAAAAGACTTAAAGAATGGAAAAATGTTGAACCAGTTATTTATATGAATGTTGTTGATCCAATTATACCAAGATATATTTGGGAAGAATGCCAAGCACAAAAGATTATTAATCAAAGAACCTATACTAGAGATAGAGTCTATACTTTCTTTCAAAAACTTAAATGTCCTAAATGTGGCAAGATAATGAAATGCAAAGGCTCTGGTGGTAAAAGAAAAAAATATGTTTATTACAATTGTGAAGATTGTCATGAAAATATTAGAGAGTCTTATGTTGAAGAAGAATTTGAAAAGATTGTTGGTCAATTATTAAGATTTGATAATGAATATAATGAACTATTCTTACCACTATTTGCAGATAAAGAAAAGTCAGTTGATAAATCTGATATTGAAAGAGAAATAATTAATTTAACAAAGCAAAAAGAAAGAATCAAAAAAGCTTATATGTCAGAAGTTGTTGAACTAGATGACTTTAAGGAAGATTTAAAAGTAATAAATGAAAAACTGGATATATTAACTAAACAATTAGAAAAAGAACAAGAACTAAAAAATAGAAATAGATTCACTCCAGAGAAAGTTATGGCTGATAGAGATTTACAAAGAATATTTATGCAAAATGGAAAAGATGTTTCAATGTTTCTTACAGAGTGGCAAACAATGACTAAAGAAGATAAACAAGAATTTATAGCTAGATATATCGAATCGCTTACTTTTGAAAAAGATGAAAGATATCCAAATGGGATACATTTAATAGATATAAAATTAAAATCATTATTTACTGAAAAAGTTAGTCGTTTATCTGAACTTGGTTTATCCCAAGTTCCAATAGAATTTATTTCAAATAATAAATCAGTAATGCTTAATTTTAGTTATCCATTAAAAGAATCACAAGTAAAAGATTATATGAAAGAGTTTAAAGATATAGATGGTGTTAAATTGCATATTCACCCAACATTTGAATTTAGTTTAGAAGATATGCCTGAAGAAATATTTTTCGACCTAGAAAAAGATGAAAAAGTTTTAAAGTTAATTCCTATTATTAAAGATATAGACAATCCTGAAAACTTATCAAATAAGTTTAAGTTAGGAATTGTTACTTCGTTTGTAAAGACTACTAAAGAGGATTCTAAGGAGTAATCCTTAGTCCACGAAATCTTGTATGGAGAATCCGTACAAGATATCTAGGGGGTTATATATCTTGGATGACCATGATATGGGATATACTAACCCACACTAAAAAGGAGGAATTATATGACTGAATTACCTTATTCATTTCATCTTGGAAGTAATAAAAACAGAAAAGCATCAGCAAGAAGTAATGCTAGAAATAATGTAAGTGGTTCTTCTTCTCTAGCTAATAATGGAATACAAAATTATCAACAATTATCAAAAGTAAATAATCATGATTTTAGAAAATACGAAAATGATAATGATTATATTTATCAATTAAAAGGAACTAATGATATTGTTTATGATGTTAAAGAATTTTATAAAACTGAATTTGAAGAAGCAAGACTTGAATACAACAATAAACAATCTAGACCTAGTAGAAGAATTGATGATTATTTTGAATATGTTAATAAAGATGAAAAAAGAGATCTTGCTTGTGAGATTATAATTGAACTTGGAAATAAAGAATATTGGGATTCAAAAGATTTTGAATTTAAAAGAGAAATGGTTAATGTATATGAAGAACATTTGCATGATTTAGAAAGACTAGTTCCAGAGTTTAAAATAACAAATGCAGTTGTACATTTAGACGAAACATCACCACATATGCATATAGTTGGAGTTCCAGTTAAAGATGGTTGTAAAACAGGTTTATCAAAACAAGTAAATAAATCATCAGTATTTACTAAAGAAAGACTTGAACATATACAAAATGTTATGAGAGAAAAATGTATTGATACTTTTAATAAATATTTTGAAAAAGAAAATGCTACTTTAAAAACTAAAGAAAAAGGAAGAAATAAAGATATTTATGTTAAAGATATGGTTAATTATCAAGAGTTAAAAAAAGAACTTGAAATAAACAAAAGAAGTATTGATAAAAACAATGATAAGATAAAATCGATAAACAACTCTTCAAAAGAGTTGAAAGATTTATTATATGGTTTAGAAGAATCTAGACTTGGTGGTTATAAACTTAATAATAAACAAAAAGAAAGATTGCAAGATTTAATTAAAGATGTTGAATCTATAACTGATTATTTTGATAACTACAAAAATATAATTAATAATATATCTTCAATTAATGATAATTTAAAATATCAAAAAGATAGAAATAATAAAGTTGAAAATGATAATGATAAACTTATTAAGGAAAATCAAAAACTAAAAATGAAAAATACTGAATTAAAGGAAGATAGAGATTTTGTTCATGCGGTTATGGATAAAAGAATGGATGAAAGAAAAGATTTTATAACTTATTTATGCAAAAATGCCAATAGCAAAGATCCAACTACATCTAGATTTTTTAGACAAGTTGTTAATGACATGAATAGTAAAAACTTAATAACTGATAAAGAACATAGAGTTATATTTAATCCACCTAAAACAATTAATAAATCAGAAATAAAAAAAGCACTTAGTTCTATTAATAGAGAAATGGACGAGGCTGCTGAAGAATTTTATAAGACAAACAAAAAGGACGACTATTATTTATAAGTCGTTCTTTTAAATATATCAGAATATCTTAATATTCTGATCTAATTGATAAATTGTAATTTGTACTACTTTTTATTTTTTCTATGATATATTTTATTTATTTAATGAGTCGTTAAACAT
>CACYWH010000048.1 GCA_902778125.1 uncultured Erysipelotrichaceae bacterium
AAAATAATTATTACTAATATATAACCACATATCACTATTCAAATCTTTAATAATATTATTTAATACTTTCAAATAACTAAGCAGAATACAAACAAAATCATGAGATTCTATCTGAGTAGTAAGTGGATTGTATTCTAAATCTAATGATTCAACAAATTTTTTAGTTTCTTTTATCCAATCTACATCTGGAAATGCAACAACATGACAATTATAATTACCAACTGCTCCACTAAATTTGCTTCTTAGTTTTAAATTTTTTAGTAGATTTAAAACACTTTTTAATCTATATGAAAACACTTTTAATTCTTTTCCTACAGTAGTCGGTGTGGCTATTTGACCATGAGTATGTCCTAGCATCGATATACCTTTATATTTTTCACTTAGCTCATCTAATTTACTTAATAATAATTCAAAATATTTATAATATACATTATTAAGCCCATCACTAATCATTAAATTGTAACTTGTATTATTAATATCTTCACTAGTTAATGTAATATGAATAAATGGTATTAATCTTTCTAAATTAATATTTATAAATTTTTCTTGCAAATAATACTCTATAGCTTTTACATCGTGTTTAACAGTATTTTCTATTTTCTTTACTTTCTTAGCTTCTTCTAAATCAAAGTTTGCATATATATCGTTAATCTTCTTTTCTTCACTAGGAGCAATTTTTTCATCAATAATATTCTCATTAATAATAAATTTTATCCAAGATATTTCTATAAATAATCTATATTTAATTAATGCATACTCACTAAAATATTTTTCTAATTCTTTTGTTTTATTTTTATACCTTCCGTCGATAGGAGATATATTTAATAATTCGTTCATCTAACTATTATTTCCTCTCTACCAGCACCAACGCCTATAAATTTAACCGGAGTATTTGTTAACTCTTCAATTCTATTAATATATTTTCTAGCATTGATAGGAAGATCTTCAAATTTTCTACATTTACTTATGTCACCAAAGTTACCTTCAAATTCTTCATATACTGGAGTACAATTTGATAAAAAATCTATATTAGTAGTAAAATCTGTAGTTTTTTTACCTTTGTATTCATAAGCAATACATATTTTTATCTTATCAAACTTACCTATTGTATCCAAGTGATTAACACACAAACCAGTTAGTCCATTAATCATGCAAGCATAATTTAATGCTACTGCATCAAGCCATCCACATCTTCTTGGTCTTTTTGTTGTAACTCCATATTCGTGTCCTAATTCCCTTATTTTATCACCAGTGGCATCGTTTAATTCGGTTACAAATGGGCCAGCACCAACTCTTGACGAGTATGCTTTAATTACGCCATACACATCTCCAATATATTTCGCACCAATACCAGTTCCAGTTATTGCTCCACCTATTGTTGGATTACTAGATGTTACAAATGGATAACTACCAAAATCAATATCAAGAAGTGACGCTTGAGCACCTTCACATAGTATTTTTTCACCTTTTTTAATAGCTTTGTGTAACATAGTAACTGTATCACATACATAAGGTTTTAATATCTTTGCATACGCTTTATATTCTTTATATATTTCATTAAATTTTAATTTTGGCTTTTTATATGCTTTTAAAATTATATTTTTATTCTTAATGTTTTCTTTAAGTAATTCTTTAAAGCGACTACTTACAAAGTCTTCCATTCTTATTCCAGATCTTTCATATTTATCACAATATGCAGGTCCTATACCTCTTTTAGTTGTTCCAAGTTTATTTACTTCTCTTATTTCCTCTAATGTTTCATCCAAAATAATATGATAAGGCAGAATAACATGTGCTTTCTCACTTATATATAGATTATCAACCTTGTACCCTTTTTCTTTTAAATTATTAATTTCTTCTATTAAAACTTTAGGATCAATAACAACCCCATTTCCAAGTACAGCTTTAACATTATTATATAAAATTCCACTAGGTAATAAATGAAAAGCAAATTTAATTCCATTTACTTCAACAGAATGACCTGCATTATTACCGCCAGAATATCTAACTGCATATTTATTATCACCAGATAAATAATCTATTACTTTACCCTTTCCTTCATCGCCATAAAAAGCACCTAAAACTACTGTTACATTTCTCATAAATAACCTCCTACTTTAATAGTATATAAAAAATATTTATAGAATAATAGACTATTATTTTTATATGTGTTATAATATTATTGATTTTGCACAAATAATGTAGATTTTTTTAATTAAGACTATAAAATTAAAAAAATATAAAGATGACAAGATACTCCTATCTAAAAGTTTTTAATAATAAAAAGTTTGCAATATTACTATTTTACGATTAACAAAAGAGACTAAGTTTAACCTTAGTCTCTTATATTTTTTATTTAATTTAACTTTGTACCATAATGGAACAAAGTATGGCAGGTTGCCCACTATTTTGATTGCCCTTTAGATTTAATTGCAGCTTGTG
>CACYWH010000049.1 GCA_902778125.1 uncultured Erysipelotrichaceae bacterium
AAAGAATAAATTTTCCAATCACTCATTTTTAGAAATCACATGAATATTTTCCTGCTTTTAGAGAATCTGTATTAAAATAATTTTTCCAACTTTCTAAATCAAAAGTTCCATCTTCTTTAATATATGGTTCAAGAAATTTGTAAATAGAATTAAAATCATCTATATCTTTTATTTTTTTAACTTGGTATTCTTTTAATACATATGCTTCATAATTGTTTTTGGAATCACAAACAACTTTCATATCAACTATATCTTTATACTTTTCCAATAAATCTTTTTGTTTGTTATCTTTTAAGCCATTACAATATTCCTTATATCCATCTGTTTCACTTCCATAATTAGAAAAACCTGTAATCAGTGTATAAACTTCGGCTTCATTTTTATCATTTAATTCTATTAAATATTTTGTTAGATATCTTTTTCCCTCAGCAGTATCATCCTTACTATACCTACATTCATAAGTTTTATTTTTAGATTTTGTTTCCTTAGTTTCATCACTTTTACCACATCCTGTAATTGTAAATACCATTACTATTGCTAATAAACTTAAAAATATTTTCTTATTCATTTTAAAAACCTCCACTTATTCAAAAGATACATCTTTCATAAATTCATTAAATTCATCGGCATATTTATCAACAGCATTTAGTTCTATTCTATACAAACCGTTATTATATATATAATCATATGTATCATATACTCCCATATCTGTAGCATGATATTTCTTCCATGTAATACCATTTATAGTTACTTCTTCATATTCACTATCTACATTTGCTAATGAAGTATTTTTAAAATAATATAATCCTATACTTTTATTATCATCTTCATGGAATCTAAAAACTAAAACTTTATCTCCATCCATATCAATAGGTTCTTTTTTAGAATAATTCTTTGGTTCATTATATCTCATATCTACAAATTCTAATTTATGTAAATTATCACTAGATGATCCTTTACTATCACTTTTACCACATCCTGTAATAACAAATAATGCTACTATTACGATTAAACTTAATATTATTTTTTTCTTCACTTTATCACTCCTTCAACTTTTTCAAACATTCTGAACATTTTATTACCCTTGAATCATTATTCTAAATTTTTTCATTAAACCATTGCTATCTTTATTTTCTTCATAATCAACTAAATACTTATAACCTCTAATTCTAACATAATCCCCATTTTTAGATACATTATTAATTTCAAGTAATTCTTCATCTGTAAAATTCATATCATTAACTATAATATCTCTAACAACCTTATAAGTATTATCATCATATATCATCGTACTAAAACTATAGAACTCAAATTCATTGCTGTCTTTATTAAGAGAATAATAATTAAATAATTTATCATTTCCATTATTGAAATAATAAGTTACAATTAGTTGGTTAGTTGACTCTTCAAAATTTATTTTATTGACTTTTAATTTTTTATCTATAAATTTAGATTCTAATTCTAATGCTTTGTTTTTAATTGTTGGGTATTTTTCGATATCATTATCTTTTCCTTGAATAAAATTAGATTGAAATCCATTTGATGGTTTTTGATTTGATTTTGTTTCATTACCACATCCTGTAATAGTAAATAAAGCTACTATTACTAATAAGCTTAAAATAATTTTCTTTTTCATTTTATTCTCCTATTCACATACATATCCGTTTTTATTTACGATACTTAAATAATTATCCAAATCTAATATAAAATCATCAGATATATTATCTCTTATATATTTTGTAGGGAATGCTTCTTTTGATTTCATTTTTGAAATATTATATTTTGATGTTATAGTTAAAATTCTCGTATCACGATTACAATCACCTACTTGAGTATAATAATTAAAGTTCTCTTTTGAGGCATCCTCACATATTTCATAATTCATATTAAAATCACTATCGCCATCAAAATCATAAAGTGTTTCAATACGTTCATAATTGATCATTTTATTGTTTTTATCAAGATATATTATATTTTTAACACGCTTTTTAGAATGAAATAAATACTCTTCAGCTACACATGATGATTTATTTACAACTTCATCATTTTTAGCAGCATTAGATGATTCTTTATTATCACTTTTACCACATCCAGTAATAGTAAATAATGCTACTATTACGATTAAACTTAATAATATTTTTTTCTTCACTTTATCTCTCCTTTTAACTTTGTCAAAAATATTATACCACACTTCTAGCCTTATTTTTCGGATAAAATGAAAAAGATAGAAAATTCAATTTCTACCTTTTGAATGTCCGATTTATTTAATCTCCGTAATTAGGTTTCGCACATTGACTTAAATCAACATTAATTGATTTTAAGAAATCTGTTAAATATTTGTTATCATCATCTGTTACAAAATTATAACCATTTCCACTAAAGATTTCATATTTTGGTATGTTATCATTAGTAAATTGAAAATTATTCGCATCCGTGCTATGTTTTATTATTTGCATAATGTCATAACTATATTTTCCCTCTATACTATTAGAATAATTTAACATCGCAGTACAATTTTGATTTGGCCTGCAAGATTTATATTCGTTAAATAATTTATATTTATTATTTTTATATATTGCTAATTCAACAGGAACACAATCCTTTTTTCCAATCCAAACAGTAAATATAAGATCACTATAACTAATATCATCAATTGTAATACTATTCATGTCCAAATTTAAATATTCATAATATTTATTCTTTTTATTTGATACTTCAATAAATAACTTATTAATATTTTTCTCTTTATCAAAATTTAATACTTGATTAGTTATTATTCCTGGGAACATTTCTTTAATTGAAGAAACATACTGATTTCCGTCTTTTGGATATACTACATCTTGTAATTTATTATCTTTAAAAATCGCTTTAATTGGCATAGAACTTCCAGAAGATATTGCTAGACCACTACCATATTCTTCTTTTTCTATATAATAGCTTTGCTCATAAATCCATAAATATACATATTTATAATTATCCTTTTTTTCTATACCAAAAGGATGATAGCTGTAAAAAACATTAAAATCTTTTTCTTTTGAATCAGGATTCTCTTTAAATTCTTTTTCTCTTATAAAACCAATGACTTCATCATATAAGTAATCTGAGTCATTAACTAAATTAACCTTTAAGTTTTTATTATAATAAATTAATCCACAAACAATAATCACGAAGATTGTTGATAAAATAATTAATAGTTTTTTAGAATTCTTTTTTATCTTATTTGTTTCTTTTATTGTAGAAATTATAGCTTTTTCTTTTGCTTCTTCACTCTTGTCTTTTTCTCCATTAATTAATTCTTCTATATTTATATCTAACTCTTT
>CACYWH010000050.1 GCA_902778125.1 uncultured Erysipelotrichaceae bacterium
TATTAATTACAAACAAAGAAATGTTGTGAGAGAATTAACTCCAGAAATGGGAGAAACAACTGGATTATTAAAAAAAGAAGAACAATTCGAAAGAGTTTGTTATGATTTACCAGAAAATGATGTTTTTTATATAACAGGTAGAATATATGATGGAAAAGCTAAAATTATTTATAAAGATTCAGGTGATGATGAAGTTATTATTCCATCGAGTAAAAATGAAAATGGATTTTTCTATGCTGTTTATAATTACAATATGAATCCAGTTAATACTTTATGTATCAGTTTAGATAAACAAGACGTTTTAGCTTATTCGGTCGGTTCAAATCCAAGCCTATTCGACATTTAACGGTGCTAATTTCTTACCACAAGTAAATGCAATTACTTATTCAAGAATTATCCCAATAGGTAAAACTATAACTCTTAATAGTCTTATTCCAAAAACAGAAACAAATCGTTTAGTATTTAATATGATTGCCAAAGTTGGTTATCCAAAAATGTATACATATGATTGTGATTCTTATCCTTTAATCAATGTTGATGATAAAGATATAGAAAATAGTGTTACTAAAAAAGTTTCGGATATAAATGGAATTTCAACCATATCTACTACTGATATTCCAGAATCTCCTATAGATTCAGAACAAAAATTGGTCGTCTTTAAATGCCATGAATCAAAAGATAATACTACCATTGACAATTATCAATATTGCGAAGTTTTAGTTACAATATTTGGAGAAAGCGAACTTATCAAATTAACAAATAAACAACCTTTCGGAAAATATAATATGCAAGATGATGTTAACCATTATTTAATTGACTTTTCTTCAGAAGAAGAAAGACCAACTAAAGTTTTTATTGACTTTTTAGTTGTTACTGGAGATGTAGGCATTACTATTTTAAATGATGACACAAATGAAGAAATCATAGATGCTCAAAAATATTATTTATCAAATAAAATATTTTATAGTGTACCTGTAAATGAAGATCTTAAAGCGATACGTATTGAAACAACTTCAAGAATTGATTCTTATTATATAGTCGAATATAAATTAATTACTGCCAAAGGAGAAGAAACAACAATAAATTATATTAATTCAGGTATTAATTATTTAATTCCTGTTGAGGCAGATAAACCAGAAAAAACAATTGTTATAGAAAGTCAAGATTGATTCATATGGAAGTTATTCTCAAAGCGTTTATGAATATAAAGAAAATGAAGAATCGAAACCCAAAACATTCACTGCTAAAATTAAAGAAAAGAATTTAATAAGTGAAAATGATATATGTATGTTATATGTATCAGGTCTTGAATTTTATAAAACTTCAACTGGAATAAGAAAAGAAATATTAATAGGTGAAGGTATTCCTCAGAAAACAATATTCACAGAAACTTTAAAAAAAATAAGATATGTTTTCCCTCATGTTGATCCATCCAAAAAATTAACTTGCAGTCTTAATATGATAGTTCCAGGAAAATTCGGATTTAGAATATTCTTCAGAGAACAAGAATTTAATTTCGATAGAGTTTATTCACAAAGTGGTATCTTCTTCTTAAAAAATGACACTATACAACAATACTGCCAAAATTATGAACTTTGCTCAGTAACAATCGAAATAGAAAATCTTGAGACTTTCAATGATGAATCACCAATAATAGAATTTTCGATGAAACAAGAATATAATACACCTTATTATGTCGAAAGAAAAGTTTTAAGAAAAGATTATGTTACAAATGATGCACATTTATTCCTTTATACTGATGTTGGAAAAGAATATAGTGGATATGCCACAATTGACTTTAATAGAGGAAGTGGATATTGTTATGGTAAAATTGTCAAAAAAGAAAAAATTAAATTTAGCATAGAAGATACAGAGAAATGTGACAATGGATGCTTTTTATTAATAAGTGTAGTATCATCAGTAATTAAAACAGGAATTAGAGAATATGACTTCTCTCCTTTCAGTATTTTAATTGATTTTAGTCCTGAAACTTACTTCATGTTAGGAGGTAGTAAAGTTGATATATTACCTGATGAATTCATAATAGGTTCTCTTTATAGTACAGTTCTAAGAGAAGAATATAATATTCAAAATTATTCTCTTATTTGTCCTTACGATGCCGAAGCTATAGAAATTGATTGGCAAACAAATGTTGTCCAATTAAATGCAGAAATAGATGGTTATTCAATCGAGTATACAAATAATGGTCAAAGTGTTATTGTTATATCTAAAGAAATGATTTATGGCGAAGAGCAAAAAGATAATAAATCATTAAAAGATAAAGAATTAAAATTGAGAGTAAGTACTCAATATTTCGAAACACATAAATTCTCAGTTTATTCATTCAGAGTTCATTTCAGGAGAAAAGAATTAAATATACATAAAGCAACTTCTGACCAAAAAATATTATGTAAACCTGAAAAAATAGAAACAGGAGATGATTCGTATTATAGATGTCTTTTAGCCGTCATTTATAAAGATACTGAATTATTCAATGATTTAATGGTATATGCTAAATCACAAGATCCTTCTTCTAAAATAGATATGTTTGGGACCTTTATTGAGAGAGAAATCTATGATGGTTATAATGTCGAAGAATTACAAAGAAATATCCCAGTTCAAGGAGCACAATTTGATACAAAAGCAACAAAGACAAACTTCTTATTTATAAAATATGGCGATTTTGATAAACATGTTTTTATAAGTATAGTTTCGAATACTGACAAAGATATTGAAATATTAACATCATTTATGACTTTAGAAATTTTATTAGAACCTAATCCTCGTTCACCACAAATATATCCAATTGATCTTAATAAACAAGAAATTCATATTAATTTCTTGACAAAGCAAAGTCTTGCTCTTAATTTAATGTCATTACATGGAGAAGCAAAGGTTACTTTAGAACAAGATAGTAATGGTCCTTTCTATCTTAGAGGTGATGAAGATAATCTTAAATATATAGTCAAAAGTGATGAAGAAAGAGTAAATACTGATTTAACAGTAGAGAATTTAAGATTTAGTGAAGAAGAATTAGATACTTTAACTATTGGTCAAACTACAGAATTCGGATATCAAAATATTAAGGAAAAAACTGATCTTTATTATTATGCTAAAGTTACCGATAAAGATAAAGATGTCACTGCATTCTTCTATTTACATGATTTAATATATACAAGCTCTGCAATAGAATCAAGAACTATTAAAGGTGATGAATTCTTATTTAAAGCTATGGTTCTTCCAGAATCAAGAATTTTCGATATTAAAAATGATAAAGAAAAAATCCCAAATGATTTCTATCTTCAAGGTGTTTATGATACTGCTCTACAGGCTGGAAGTATTTATATTCCAAAAACACATTTCAATAACATACAAAATCCAGTAATACTCCTTGCTATAAGAAAGAATGAAAAATATCATTTAGAATTCGAAAGATTCAGAGGAGAAATTGGTCTAAATTATATCAATAGTGATGTTCCAGTTATTCAAAATTCATATCAATTAGGAAAAATTGAAGATAATGCAGTAATAAATTACAAATTAAAAACTGATAGCAAATTTTCAAATTATATAAGAATACAATTTTCAGCGAATAGTGAATATGTTGATTTCGCAATAAATCGAGAAAAAGATCAAAAAGTAAATGGAACATTTGAAGAATTTATTGATAAAAGAGAAAGAGGTATAACATTCGTTACAGTAAAAAGACCAGAAGATGCCGACTTTTTATACCTTACTATATTTTTAACTTCTGATTTTAAAAATAAAAAATTAAATAACTATATATTCAAATATATGAATGCGGAATATGATTCCTTCTACGAATTTAAAATTAATAATAATAATCCAAGATTTACTGCTACAAAAGAAAATGGAGGTCTCAATATAAAGTTTTATACTATTAATACATCACAAATTGATGAATATGAGCCAAATATTATTTACACAGTTAAATTAGTAGATAATGAAACATATGTCGAAGATGAAAAAACATGTAAGATTCAAAGAGCCTAATGTCAATTACACTTATGCTCAAATTATCGCAACAATTACCAAAGGTTCGTATGTTGAATATGTTACATATCAAGCAATTGATATGGATGGAGAAGTAATTGATCCAGAATCAAACCCAGACCCAACAAGTGAGCCAGATACATCTGATACATCAGATATACCAGAGCCAACAAGTAAGCCTAAACCTACAGATGCTCCTAGAGAAGGAGGAGTAAGTAAAAAGGCATTAATTGCTATTATTGTAGTAAGTTGCTTCCTTTTCATTGTCGTAGTTGTTTTAGTAGTTGTTATTGTTATGTATAATTCGAAAAATAAAGACCTTCTTACTCAAGTCAACAAAATTTCATTCGTTCAAAGTGGTGCTTCTGCCAAAGATGATGCTAATTTATTGCTTGATAATCAAAATGAATTAGATTAATTAACTTAAATATAGTTGAGGTTAATATTAATTTAATATTTATATTATTATTATTTATGAAATAATCTAAATAGAGAAATAAATATATTATTAATTTAATATTTTTTTTTTAATTAATTATTTTTTAATAATTAATTAATTATTTTTTTTTATATTTATTAAATAATTTAAATTATTATTTATATTATCATTTTTAATTGG